>DOOK01000304.1 GCA_003512805.1 Erwinia sp.
AAACGGCTATTCGCCAGCAGGGCTGTACGTTGCAACAGGTGGCGGAAGCCAGCGGCATGACCAAGGGCTATCTCAGCCAGCTGCTCAACGCCAAGATCAAAAGTCCCAGCGCGCAAAAGCTGGAGGCGCTGCACCGCTATCTTGGGCTGGAATTTCCGCGTCGTGAAAAAACCATCGGCGTGGTGTTCGGCAAATTTTATCCGCTGCACACGGGCCACATCTACCTTATTCAGCGCGCCTGTAGCCAGGTCGACGAGCTGCATATCATTATGGGCTACGATGAACCGCGCGACCGACAGCTGTTTGAAGACAGCGCGATGTCGCAGCAGCCGACCGTCAGCGATCGCCTGCGCTGGCTGCTACAAACGTTTAAATATCAAAAAAATATCCGTATTCACTCTTTTAACGAAGAGGGGATGGAGCCTTATCCGCACGGCTGGGATATCTGGAGTCGTGGCATCAACGAGTTTATGGAAAACCACGGCATCGTCCCCAACCGGGTTTATACCAGCGAAGAGCCGGACGCGCCGCAGTATCAGCAGCATCTGGGCATTGAAGCCGTACTGATCGATCCCAAACGATCCTTTATGAGCATCAGCGGGGCGCAGATCCGTCAGGATCCTTTTCGCTACTGGGAATATATCCCCACTGAAGTGAAACCCTTCTTTGTGCGCACGGTGGCTATCCTTGGCGGCGAGTCGAGCGGTAAATCCACGTTAGTTAACAAGCTGGCAAATATTTTTAACACCACCAGCGCCTGGGAATTTGGTCGCGACTACGTGTTCTCGCATCTGGGCGGCGATGAAATGGCGCTGCAATATTCTGATTACGATAAGATCGCGCTGGGGCAGGCACAGTACATTGATTTCGCGGTGAAATATGCGAACAAAGTCGCCTTTATCGATACCGATTTTGTGACCACTCAGGCCTTTTGCAAAAAGTATGAGGGGCGCGAGCACCCCTTTGTGCAGGCGCTGATTGATGAGTACCGTTTTGATTTGGTGATCCTGGTCGAGAACAACGTTCCCTGGGTGGCAGACGGGTTGCGCAGCCTTGGCAGCTCGGTCGATCGCAAAATGTTTCAGGGACTGCTGGTTTCCATGCTGGAAGCGAACAATATCGACTTTGTGCATGTCGAGCAGGATAGCTATGACGAGCGATTCTTGCGTTGCGTCGAGCTGGTGCAGGAAATGCTGGGTGCGCGTTCAACCGGCGACTAAACCGAAGAAGGGAGCGGATGACGCTCCCTTGCTAAGGACTAAGCCAGCGCCCGCAATGCATTAACGCTGCGCTCACGCACAAACAGCCCCAGCAGCGCCATGCCGGTCAGGGCCAACACGCTGGCCAGTAAAAAGGCCGACGAGTAGCCGCCGCCATACTGGATCAGAAAACCGGTGATGCCCGGTGACAGGATACCCGCCAGGTTCGCCAGCAGATGCACAAAACCGCCTGCGGTGCCGATGCGCTCGGCGGGCACAATATCCTGCAACAGTGACCAGCACGCTTGCGGCGTCATATAGGCGAACACGCTGGCCAGCGTAATCAGCGAGACCGCCAGAGTCACGCTGCTGGCCCAGGCCGTAAGCATCACGCAGACGGCGGCCACCGCCAGCCCGCAAAAGATTACCAGCTTGCGCGACAGCAGAAAGTTACCGGTGCGGCGAAACAGCGCATCGGAAATCATGCCGCCGCCGATAAAGCCGACGGTCGCGCCCAGCCACGGCAGAATGCCAATCAGACTCATGCTTTTGATATCCAGATGCTGAAAATCGGTCAGGTAGCTGGGCAGCCACGACAGAAAGAAAAACTGGATATAGTTAAAGCAGAAAAAAGCCGCCGCAACGCCCAACACCGGCAGCGACAGCACGTAGTGCCAGAGCGGCGTTTTTGCCTTACCGACCGGCGCTACGCGCGTGGCAGGGCGCTGAGCAGCGATCATCTGTCGCTCCGGCTCGCCAACGCGCGGATGGTGTTCTGGCCTGTCGCGGAACAGCCACAGCCAGAAAGCCAGCCAGACAAAACCCAGCGCGGCAATGACGATAAAAGAGACGCGCCAGCCAAAGTGCAGCCCAACCAGCCCCACCACGGGGGCGGCAATAGCAGCACCCAGCGGCTGCCCGGCATTCGTGAAGCCGACGGCGCGGCCAACTTCCTTACGCGGGAACCAGTTAGAAATCGATTTATTGGTGGTGGTGCCCATCGGCCCTTCGCCGATACCAAATAGCACGCGCACGATCAGCAGGTGCGTAAAGCTGCCCGCCAGCGCCGTTGCACCGCAAAACAGCGACCAGATCGCCGCCGCCCAGCCAAACACCTTACGCGGGCCGTAGCGGTCTGCGCCCCAGCCGCCCAGAAAGCAGAACAGGCAATAGCCGATAAAAAAGCAGCTGAACAGAATGCCCATCTGCGCATCATCAATCTGTAAATCCTTTTTCACCAACGGCGCCATTACTGACAGGGCAGCGCGATCGAGATAGTTCAGCACGCCTGCGAAAAACAGCAGCAGCGCCACGACGCTGCGATAATTTTTAAACATGGCTGGCCTCCGCGCTTAACGTGAGATGACTGACGGTATGATCTTTCAACACGGTCGGGTCGGGAACAAAGCCCAGGCCTGGCGTGGTGGGAAGGGTGAGCGTGGGGGTAAAATCCAGCTGCGGATAGAGCCGCGGCGTAAAGCGGATCCAGGGCACTTCCAGCAGAATATCCTGTGGCAAGGTGGCCACCAGATGCGCCGTCGCCAGTAAGCCTGCGCCGTAGTAGAAACAATGCGGCACCACCTTGATGCCGTGCCCGGCAGCCTGTTTCATCACGCGCAGCATAGCGGTGATACCGCCTACTTTCGCTACGCTGGGTTGCAACACGTCGACTGCCGCCGCAGGGTAAAACGGTTCGAACCCCCAGTCGCCGCAGACATTTTCCCCTGCGGCTATCGGCGTGCCCGCGCGGCGGACTGCCGCCAGGCCTGCGATGTCATCCGGTGGCCAGATCGGTTCTTCCAGCCAGCCCAGCTTTAATTCCGCCAGCTGGCGAGCGCGGGCGCTGGCTTCCGCTACCGTCCACGGGCAATTTACGTCGACCATCAGGGTGGCTTCCTGCGGCAAGGCGTTCCTGGCGGCGGCGATGGCAGCGTAATCAGTCTCATGCAGCTTCAACGTGTGAAAACCTGCCTGCCACGCCCGCCGGACCTGATGAGCCACTTCGTCAGGCTGGTTGTTATAGCTGACCAGGCTGGCATACAGACCAATTTCCTTGCGCGTGGCGCCCAGTAACTGCCACAAAGGTTGGCCAAGATGCTGACCCAGTAAATCCCACAGCGCAATATCTATCGCCGACAGGGCATAGCGTACCGGCCCGCTGCGGCCAAAAGCGTGTAGCGCCTGCTCCGCCTCGCTGACCAGCGCCGTCAGCGCCTCGCGGCTTTCCGGCATCTGTTTACCAAGAAAAAGCGGGATAGCCAGCGATTCCAGTGCCTGGGCCGTTACCGGGTTGCATAAATGGCCAAAGCCTTCGCCCCAGCCCTGGCGGCCATCATCCGTAGTGATGCGCACCAGCAGTGTTTCCATTTTCTTTAACGCAGACGACGCGGCGTTCCAGGCCGTTTCCTGCTGCTCTGGCGCGCTACGATCGCTTTCAAAAGGAATAGCAAGGCGGATCACTTCAATGTGACTGATTTTCATGCCATAAACCTCATCAGGTAGGGGAGGAGAGACAGCGGCTTGTAATCGGAGTTATGGGCGCCAGCTGACTGTTGCCGTTTCAGTATAAAAAAGCGGCCAGGCGGGAGCATCGTACAGTCGCCCAGGGATAGCGGGGGATGGGGGAGGAAATTTTGGCATCTGGCTAAGCGGCTGCGGGACAGCTCACAGAAGCGGCAGATCGCGCAGGCAAAAAAAGAGCCGTCAGCATTACCTGACGGCTCTGTAAAAAGCCTTTGTACGTCATCTCGTCTGGCGTGACGGACAGATGTAGCCGGTCAGACGCATGGGTAAACCCTGTGCGCTGCCCGTATCACAGACGCCACAGAGCGATGCCGGATCTCTGACGCATCACGATTCTTTAGGAGCAGGACGTTCTGCTGACGGCCCGCACGTTGCGGTGGTCAAAACGCTAACCTGAGCAGCACGCCCTGGGCTTCTTTTTGCTTTCACCGGCCGTCACTGTCAACGGCACGTTTTTTTGCGTCCGGGGTGGGCAGGCAATCCGCTCAGTAAACCATCACCACTTTACCGCGCATATGGCCTTCCAGCACCAGATTGTGTGCTTCGGTTAGCGTTTCCACGCTCAACCCATGCAGCGTCTTGCTCAGTGATGTAGTGACTTTACCTTCGTCCAGCAGCTTCGCGGTAGCGTCCAGAATTTCACCCTGGCGAGCGATATCCGGCGTGTTATACATGCTGCGGGTATACATAAGCTCCCAGTGCAGCGCGGCACTTTTCAGCTTCAGCTGGTCCATATTGAGCGGCTTTGCGTTTTCCACAATGGTGCAGATTTGTCCCTGTGGGGCAATCAGCTGCGCCAGCGTGTCCCAGTGACCGTCGGTATCGTTCAGGCAGAAAATGTAATCAACCTGCTTCAGCCCCTGTTTTTCCAGTTCTGCAGGCATATCTTTGTAATCGATAACGAGATCCGCGCCGCGATCTTTACACCATTGTGCAGAGTCGGGACGGGAAGCCGTGGCGATAACGGTGACCTTGCTGTGTAGCTTAGCGAAAGGGATCGCCAGCGAACCCACGCCGCCCGCGCCGCCCACGATCAGCAGCGTTTTGCCTTCTTCTGCTTTATCAATCATCAGGCGGTCAAACAGGCCTTCCCAGGCCGTCAGGGCAGTCAGCGGAATAGCGGCAGATTCGGCCCAGTCCAGCGAAGTCGGCTTGTGGCCGACGATGCGGGAATCGATCAGTTGATGCGTGGCATTGCTGCCGGGACGGGTAAGATCGCCTGCGTAGTAAACTTCGTCGCCGACTTTAAAATTACTGGCCTTGTTGCCCACTTCCAGCACCACGCCGCTGGCGTCCCAACCCAGGATACGCGGCTCGGTAAGGCCATTTTTCTGTGCGCCTTTATGGACTTTGGTATCTACCGGATTCACCGAGGCCGCTTTCACCCCGACCAGCAGATCGTATCCTTCAGGGCCACGCTTATCTGTTTGTATTTCAATAAATTGATCCGGTTTTTCTGGATTAATAGCAATAGCTCGGATTGTCATAACACCTCCTTCTGGATTTATGTTATTGAGTGTAGATGCTCAACAGACCGATGATAAGTCGTACAATTACTAACTCAGTGTTCGTTTCAGGTGAACAATAATGTTTAAACAGCTGCAGGATATGGCTCTCTTTGCAATGGTAGCCGAGTGCGGCAGTTTTACCGGGGCAGCCAGGCGCGCAGGCCTGCCAAAATCAAGCGTCAGCCAACGTATCAGTCACCTTGAACAGGCGCTGGGATTGCGCCTGATTAACCGCACGACCCGACAGTTAAATCTGACCTATGCGGGGGAGCGTTATCTGGTCCATTGCCGGGAAATGTTGCAGGCCAGCGAAAGAGCCACCATGACCATTGACCGGCTGCGGGACAATCCCAGCGGGCGCTTGCGTATCACCTCGCCAGCCGGTATCGGCGCCACGCTGCTGGCGCAGTTTAATGCTGCTTTTCAGCAGGCTTATCCGGAGGTGACGCTGGAGGTTTCCGTGTCGGATGAAGTGCGGGATATTGTGCAGGAAGGCTATGATATCGCGCTGCGTACCGGCCAGCCGCAGGACTCTTCGCTTATTGGCAGGCGCATCGGTTACTGCGATCGCATGCTGGTGGCCTCGCCTGGCTATCTGGCGCGCTATGAGGAAATTACTCATCCGCAGCAGCTGGCGGAGCATCGCTGCATTGCGCATCGCGCATGGAACGAGTGGCTACTGAAAAAAGATGAGGAGTTTTACCGCTGGCTGCTGCCGCCGGTACATACCACCGATAATCTGGTGTACGCGAGAGAATGTGCGCTGGAAGATGCGGGCATTACGCTACTGCCGAGATTTCTGGCGGAGAAACCGCTGGCGGAAGGCTCGCTGGTCAGGGTGCTGCCAGCATGGAAAACGGCAGGCAATGAATTGTGGCTGGTCTATCCGGGCCGTAAGCTGAATACGCCTGCGCTGGTGCGCTTCGTCGATTTTGCGCTGGAATCAGATATCTTTCGGGAATTTTATCGCTAGAACGCACGGCGGACTGAAAGCCCGTTTAGAGGAAGGTAAAGACAGGGAAAAGTGACTTGCCGTGCCGGCAAACAGCCCGGCACGGCACAGTGAGGTTACTTCGCCATACGCTTATACTTGATGCGTTTCGGCTCCAGTGCTTCTGCACCCAGCGTACGCTTCTTGTATTCTTCGTATTCGGTAAAGTTACCTTCAAAGAACTCAATCTTGCCTTCATCCTGATAATCCAGAATGTGAGTGGCAATACGGTCCAGGAACCAGCGGTCATGCGAGATAACCATCGCACAGCCAGGGAACTCCAGCAGGGCGTTTTCCAGCGCGCGCAGGGTTTCGATGTCCAGGTCGTTGGTTGGCTCATCAAGCAGCAGCATGTTGCCGCCGACCTGCAGCAGCTTGGCCAGATGCAGACGGCCGCGCTCACCACCGGACAGTTCGCCTACGCGTTTGCCCTGATCGACGCCTTTAAAGTTAAAGCGACCAACGTAGGCACGGCTTGGCATTTCGGTATTGCCGATGCGCATGATGTCCTGACCGCCAGACACTTCTTCCCAAACGGTTTTTGAGTTATCCATGCTGTCACGGAACTGATCGACCGAGGCCAGCTTCACGGTATCGCCCAGCACGATGCTGCCGGAATCGGGCTGCTCCTGACCGGACATCATGCGGAACAGCGTTGATTTACCCGCGCCGTTCGGCCCGATAATGCCGACAATCGCACCTTTCGGCACGGAGAACGATAGATCGTCAATCAGCACGCGGTCGCCATAGGATTTGTGCAGGTTGCTGACTTCCAACACTTTATCGCCCAGACGTGCGCCTGGTGGAATAAAGAGTTCGTTGGTCTCGTTACGCTTCTGGTAGTCGGTGCTGTTCAGCTCTTCAAAGCGGGCCAAACGCGCCTTGCCTTTAGACTGACGGCCTTTAGTACCGGCACGCACCCACTCCAGCTCTTTCTCAATCGATTTACGGCGAGCCGCTTCGCTTGAGGCTTCCTGCGCCAGGCGGGCATCTTTCTGCTCCAGCCAGGAGGAGTAGTTGCCTTCCCACGGAATACCTTCACCGCGGTCCAGCTCCAGGATCCAACCTGCTACGTTATCCAGGAAGTAACGGTCGTGGGTAATCGCGACCACGGTGCCTTCGAAGTCGTGCAGGAAACGCTCCAGCCAGGCCACGGATTCGGCATCCAGGTGGTTGGTGGGTTCGTCCAGCAGCAGCATGTCCGGCTTTTCCAGCAGCAGACGGCATAGCGCCACGCGGCGACGCTCACCACCGGAAAGGGTAGCAATTTTCGCGTCCCACTCCGGCAGACGCAGCGCATCCGCGGCGCGTTCCAGCTGGGTGTTCAGGTTATGGCCGTCGTGCGCCTGGATAATCTCTTCCAGACGGCCCTGCTCGGCCGCCAGCTTATCGAAGTCAGCGTCTTCTTCCGCGTACAGCGCGTACACTTCGTCCAGACGCTTCAGCGCGCCTACGACGTCGGCCAGCGCTTCTTCAACCGATTCACGAACGGTATGCTCCAGGTTGAGCTGCGGCTCCTGCGGCAGGTAGCCGATCTTGATGCCGGGCTGCGGACGGGCTTCCCCTTCGATATCTTTATCGATGCCGGCCATGATGCGCAGCAGCGTAGATTTACCCGCGCCGTTTAAGCCCAGGACGCCGATTTTTGCGCCAGGGAAAAAGCTCAGGGAGATGTTTTTCAAAATATGACGCTTCGGCGGAACCACTTTGCCGACGCGATGCATGCTATAGACGAATTGAGCCACGTAGGATGAGCCTCTTGGTGTCTGTGTAATAACCGGGGCAGTCGCTGCCCACTCAGATAGCGAAGTTTAGCTGGTTTCACCCGGCAATCACAGACGCAGGCGGCAGATTATCCAGGGTACTGCGCGACGCCTGCCTGTTCCAGCTGCCGGGCGAGGGCTTCCGGTGCCGCTTTGTCGCTGACTAAGGTATCGAACAGCGAGAGATCGCCGATGCGGGCGGGCAGCACCTTGCCAAATTTGCTGCTGTCGGCCACCAGAATACGCTGGCTGGCACGCTGTAAAGCCTGATGTTTCATCGGCAGTTCGTTGAGGTTAAAACAGGTCACGCCCTGATGCGCGTCAATGCCTGCCGCAGAGATAAAGGCTTTGGCGGGGCAAAGATTATCGATAACCGATCCCTGGCCCAGCGGGGTAA
The DNA here is from genome assembly GCA_003512805.1 of Erwinia sp. Classification (GTDB taxonomy): domain Bacteria; phylum Pseudomonadota; class Gammaproteobacteria; order Enterobacterales; family Enterobacteriaceae; genus Erwinia. Next base: position 8,382 of record DOOK01000304.1, read on the forward strand.
AAATGGCGTTATCGGCGTGAAACTCGCCACCGTTAAGGATGACTTTACAGCGGGGCTTTTCCTTCAGGGCCAGGAAAGTGTTGACCGCGCAGCAGATAGCGATAAATTCCAGATCATTATCAATCGCATCGATAATCCACGGCATGGTGGTGCCGCAGTCAAAAAATACCGTTTCCCCGGGCTGGATAAGCGTGGCCGCCAGCTGGCCCAGCCGCCGCTTCTTTTCTACGTTGTGTGCCTGCTGATCGGAAACGAAGTAGTGGCGCTGGGTCGCTTTAGGATCGCTGACGATATAGCCGCCCAGCAGCACTACGGCAGAAGGCTGTTCGCCAAGATCGCGTCGAATCGTCATTTCGGAAACGCCCAGCAGCGCCGCCGCTTCTTTCAGATGGATCTTGTCGGTACGCTTCAGCGCATGGGCCAGTTTTTTTACTCGCTCGCTGCTACGGCTTTCCATAAATGCTTGTTCCTGAACGGGAAGGGGCGCTGCATTTCCGTATAAATCACTCTGATTTTAATAAGTTGCAGGGAAAGATGCAGGCAGAGGGATTATCTTACCCGCATCGGCAAAGCGCCGCAAACGCCCGTGTTTGCGGCCCTCAAGGCAGCGATTATACGGTAGAGCTTTTTGTCGCGCGGTTGTCGGTTAGCGCGGCGATGATGTCCTGATGGCAGGAGATAATAGAGTGATGATCCGCTGCCAGCGGCACAATTTTAAGGTGCTGACAAATTTGACCTAATCCATTATCAGCCATCGCCAGTATTTCATGCCCGTCGTTTCGATCGATATTAATTAAGCTTACAAATTTTGTGGCCTTGAACAGCGTTACCCGGGTATGACGAAGCGCTGAACTCAGCGGTTGATCGTTTAGCTTTAACTCTGTGTCTTCAATGCGAATAACACGCTCGGCCGCTTCGCCTTGCAGGCCTATAGCCGCCAGCAGCGATCCCAGCATGCCTGGCGTAACGCGCTGCTGAACAGCCGTCTGGTAAAGGCTGTCCAACACAAAAACGTGGATATGCCGATAACCGGCGCGTTCCAGCTGCGCGGCGATTTCCAGCGCAATAATGCCGCCCAATGACCAGCCGAGCAGATAAACAGGCCGATCCTGCGGCAGGCCGTGCTGCAACATATGCTGCAAATAGTAATCAGCCAGCGCGGGCAGGGCAGACACGACAGGCTGGTTAAAAAGGTTGTAGTTATTAATCCCGATGACGTTCATGTTGCCTTCAAGGCTTAGCGCCAGATCCTGATAGATCTCGCAGCCGACAATGGCGGGATGCACCATCCACATGTCACGGCTGGCCGTATGAACATTCAGTGGCTGAAGCAGACGAAACCCTGTCTGCGACCTGTTCATGTGTTGAAGCAGCTTTTGCAGCGGCGGCGGCGAGGCGGTCAGGTTTTCAGCCTGATAACCGGTGCGAATAGCGTTGGCCTGTTGGCGTAGCGTAGCGTGCGAGAGCAGCGTTTTCATTTCTATTGCGATCCCCTGGTTTTTCAACCTCATCATCAACTGGATCGCATGAATTGAATGACCGCCAAGCTCGAAAAAGTCATCGTCGCGGCCAATCCGGGAAACGCCCAATAGATCGCTCCAGCACGCGGCCAGCAGCCGCTCTTCATCATCGTTCGGCGGCAGAAAAGTTTTCTCTTCCCGTGCCTGTAAAACGGGCTGCGGCAGCGTTTTACGGTCCAGTTTGCCGTTGGGCGATAGCGGGAAGGCATCCAGCCGTACAATAGCGAACGGGATCATATAATCGGGCAGGGTTTCCTTCAGCTGTTCGCGAAGCCGCTGCTCAAGACGGGCTTCCGGTTTTGCCACTACCCAGGCGACCAGCCGTTTATCGCCTTGCTCGTCATCGCAGGCTTGCACCAGCGCCCCTTCCACGCCAGCCTGCTGAGATCGGAAGAGCGCCGTGTAGGGAAAGAGTGTAGTCGTGATGTAGATCTCGGTGGTCGCCGTATCATTAAACAAAAAAGCCAAAAAGAGAATCGGTGGAGGGATC
>DOOK01000303.1 GCA_003512805.1 Erwinia sp.
AGCCGTTACAGCCGTTACAGCAGGCCAAGATGTTCTATCAAGATACTGCTGCCAATCCCAATCAGTACCACGCCGCCAAAAATCTCGGCCCATTTACCCATAATCGGCCCCAGGAAACGGCCTAATAAGATGCCGGTAGAAGCCATCACCATAGTGGAAGCGCCAATGGCCAGCGCGGTTGTCACAATATTCACCTGTAAAAAAGCCAGCCCGACACCCACGGCCATTGCATCCAGACTGGTCGCCACAGCGGTCATCGCCAGCAGCCAGAAGCCGTGACGCTCTGCGGCTTCACACGCCTCATCTTTTTTACGGAAACCTTCCAGAATCATACGCGCGCCAAGCACCGACAGCAGGGTGAAAGCGACCCAGTGATCCCAAGCCATCACATAACGGCTGGCGGCAATACCAACTCCCCAACCAATGAGTGGCGTCAGCGCTTCGATCGTGCCGAAAATCAGGCCGGTGCGCAGCGCTTCTTTCAGCCCTGGACGCTGCAGGCTTGCGCCTTTGCCAATGGCGGCGGCAAAAGCATCCATCGACATGCCGAAGGCCAGAATAAGGGTTGCATATAGGTTCATTGTGGATATACCGATCTGGCGATTATCTTACCGCCCAGACTTCAAAAGTACGGTTCTTGTTGAAGAAACAAGCCCCTCAGGCTTAATGTGGATGCATCCTACCACGCGATAACGCGTATAAAAAGACAATAAAATCAGCTGTTTAAGTATAGCCTTGGCTATACTTTTTAACGAAAGCTAATTTTGGATAAAAAAGAGGCGTAAAAACACTAAAAGAATTACCGGGTTAGGATGAGCGACCTTTCAGCTATTGGGGAATTAAGCATAAAAAAAGCCCGTCAAAAAGCCTGAAAAATCTTGAACGCGCAAGCAAGGTTGAACCCATCCGCCGTTTACCGGAAAATAACCGTTACTGACCGAGACGGAACCGTTATGAATAATCCTTTTCTGACCTTTTTAATGCCAATGAGTACGCTGATGCTGGGCTTCCTCTCCGCGCTACTGCTGCCCGCGCCCTGGTTTGGCGTTGAGCTGACGCGCCACCTGACGACGCTGTTTCATTTAAGCGACATCAACCAGCTCTACACGCTGATATTTTGCCTGTGGTTTTTACTGCTGGGTGCGGTGGAGTACTACATCCTTCGCTTTATCTGGCTGCGCTTTATCAAAGTGTGAAAAAGGCGGAACGGTGTCCGCCTTAAAGAATCAGTGGCTGAAGATCATCATCAGTCCGCTGGACAGGATCACTAAAGCCACAAAAAACAGCACGATGGCCGTGACGGCGTGGTTAGATTTCATTTTTCCTCCTCAGAACCACTGACCGAAGCGGTGGATATAAAGGCGTTTCATGCCCTGCGCCACCAGGCAATAACCTATCAGCATCGCCGCCAGCCAGGGAAAGTAGTGCCAGGGCAGCGGCGTCAGCCCAATCGCCTTGCCCAGCGGTGAAAAGGGAATCACGATCCCTGATACCATCACTAACCCTGTCATCACCATAACCGGCAGCGCCGCGCAGCTCTGAATAAAGGGGATCTTCTGCGTGCGCAGCATGTGCACCACCAGCGTCTGTGACAGCAACCCCTCGACAAACCAGCCTGACTGAAACAGCGCCTGGTGCGCCACGCTGTTGGCGGCAAAAACGTGCCACATCACCAGAAACGTGGCGACATCAAACAAGGAAGAAGTCGGCCCTATCCACAGCATAAAACGACCAATATTTTTCGCGTCCCACTTACGCGGCTTGCGCAGGAAGGCCTTATCCATTTTGTCCCATGGCAGCGCCAGCTGGGAGAAGTCATACATCAGGTTCTGGATCAGCAGATGGATGGCCAGCATCGGCAAAAAAGGCAGAAAGATGCTGGCGATCAGCACGGAAAAGACGTTGCCGAAATTTGAGCTGGCGGTCATATTCAGGTACTTGATAATGTTGCCGAAAGTCTCACGACCTTTAATGACGCCCTGCTCCAATACCATCAGGTTTTTTTCCAGCAGAATAATATCGGCTGACTCTTTGGCGATATCCGCCGCGCTGTCGACGGAAATACCAATATCCGCATCGCGTAACGCTGGGGCGTCGTTGATGCCATCCCCCAGAAAACCAACGGTATGGTCGTTTTGTTGCAGCATGTGCAATACGCGAGACTTTTGCTGCGGCGTCAGGCGGCAAAAAATCGTGCGTGAGGCAGCAAGCTTCATTAGTTCACTGTCATCCATGCGCTCAATTTCACTGCCGCACAGCGGTTCCCCGGGTTCAAGGCCCACATCGCGACAGATTTTGCTGGTAATAATGGCGTTATCGCCGGTCAGTACCTTAACCGTTACGCCATGTTCTTGCAGGGCTGCAATAGCTTCTTTGGCGCTCTCTTTGGGTGGATCGAGGAAAGTCAACAGGCCACAAAGGGTCAGATCCCGTTCATCGTCCTTGTGCAGCGGCTGCGTTAGCTGCATATCACGCTCACCGATAAGCAGTACGCGAAAACCCTGGCTATTCCAGTGTTCTGCCTGCTTTCTCCACTGCTGGCGTGCAGCGTCATCCAGTGGACGGCGTTGACAGCCGTCCTGCCAGTGGGTGGCGATGGACAGCATCTCGTCAAGCGCCCCCTTGCATATCAGTATCTGCCGCTCGTGCTCGTCTGCCACCACAATTGACAGGCGGCGACGTTCGAAGTCAAACGGCAGCTCGTCAATTTTTTGAAAGCAATGAAGTCCGCTAACCGCTTTTTTACCCTGACTGAAGCTCAGGATGGCCCGATCCATCAGATTTTTTACGCTGGTCTGATGGCTGCTGTTCAGCCAGGCCAGCTGCAAAACCCAGTCGCTGTTTTTCCCGTATGCGTCATGATGATGCGCCAGGATAATGCGATCCTGCGTCAGCGTGCCGGTTTTATCGGTACACAGCACATCCATCGCGCCAAAATTCTGTATAGCATTAAGCCGCTTAACCACCACTTTGCACCGCGACATGGCGATGGCACCTTTCGCCAGGTTAGAGCTGACAATCATGGGCAGCATTTCCGGCGTCAGGCCAACCGCTACGGCCAGGGCGAACAGCGTGGCATCTGTCCAGTTGCCTTTGGTAAAGCCGTTGATAAACAGCACCACGGGCACCATCACCAACATAAAGCGGACCAGCAGCCAGCTGACGCTGTTCACACCGCGATCGAAGGAGGTCAGCGGTCGGCTGCCCGTCACTGATTTTGCCAGCGAGCCAAACCAGGTCTGGTCTCCTGTTGCCACCACGACGGCGGTAGCGGTACCGCTGGCAACGTTGGTTCCCATCAGGCAAATATCTGGCCTGTCCAGCAGGTCGCCCTCTTCCTGATTCCAGGGCGGCGTAACATATTTTTCCACCGGCACCGCTTCGCCACTCAGCGAAGCCTGACTGATGAACAAATCTTTAGAGGTAAGCAGACGAACATCTGCCGGGATCATATCGCCAGCCGACAGAAAGATAATGTCGCCAGGCACCACTTCCTGCAGCACGACCTCCATTCTGACCGGCGCAACGTTTTCGCTGCTGCGGCGGATAACGGTTGCCGTCGTGCGCACCAGCGATTTCAGGGCTTCCGCTGCTTTATTGGTCCGGTGCTCCTGCCAGAAACGCAGCAGACCGCTGAGCGCCACCATTATCAGCATGATGATAACGCCGGTGAGATCGGTCTCTTCGCCCTGCCGCAGCGGCAGCAGATAGTCAGTGCAAAAACTGATTCCGGCCAGCGCGATCAGGATCCAGATAAAGGGATTGTGGAAGGCTTTTGCCAGCTGGATAAGCGCGTGCGGCGCTTTTTCTGTAGCGATTTCGTTTCTGCCATATTCCAGCAGGCGCTCGCTGGCTTCATGAGTCGTCAAACCGTGGCGCTGTGTGTTCAGGCGCGCCAGCGTGCTGTCCAGGTTCAGTTTTATCTCGTTTGCGATAGCCAGATCGCGGACGAGCGTTAAATGGGCTTTTTTCATCTGCCAAATCCTTTATTTTTATTCAGGCGCAAGGAAGCGACCCTGCGCGTGAGGATGTCATTTTTAAATCAGGATTGGGCGAGGCGGGGAAGAGGAGATTACGGGAAGCGCGTGCGCTTTACTCTGCCTGATTGCCATCGCCCGTCGCTGGTCGGAGGTTCTTTCATCGTTAATCCTTGCCCGGCAGCTGCGCGGGAGAAAAATTCAGGACGGGGTGTCATGTCTCAGGAGAGAGAAAACAGTGCCCACCGGTTATCGGCAAGCAAACGGCATAGCCTGCCTTATGTGTTCAAAAGTAAAAGATGACTGTCCAATGTTGGCTCCGTTGAAGAAATCGCCGCCACTATATTCCCCCTTGCAGGGGAAGTAAATCCAGGCAACAAAGAGAAAAATTTCGGCGAAAAATAAATATTTATTGTTTTTTATCATAAACTTAATTAATTTATCACCGTAATCAATCGCCCATTTACCTTAAACCTGAAATCAACAAGCGTGATTTAGCTGAGAGTTCATAACAGGTAGGGCAGCCAGGCATTAATGATGACGATCAACGCTGTTGCGCTGATTTCCTCTATACTTCCTGCGCAAATTCGCCAAGGGAGCAGCCATGCTACAACGCACACGATTCTGGATCCGGCGCATAGTGCTG
>DOOK01000351.1:0-540 GCA_003512805.1 Erwinia sp.
GGCAAAGATATGCTGGCACGCGCCTGCCATTTGCGCAGCGCACGTGGCAAAAAGCCTTTCCTGGCGCTGAACTGCGCCTCGCTGCCGGATGATGTGGCGGAAAGCGAGCTGTTTGGTCATGCTGCCGGTGCCTATCCCAACGCGCTGGAAGGCAAAAAAGGCTTTTTTGAGCAGGCTAACGGCGGCTCGGTGCTGCTGGACGAAATAGGCGAGATGTCGCCAAGAATGCAAACCAAGCTGCTGCGCTTTTTGAACGACGGCACTTTTCGCCGCGTAGGGGAAGAGCATGAGGTGCATGTAGATGTGCGGGTAATCTGCGCCACGCAGAAAAACCTGACGGAAATGGTGCAGCGCGGCGAGTTTCGTGAAGATCTTTTCTATCGGCTGAACGTGCTGACGCTGAACCTGCCACCGTTGCGCGATCGTCCTCAGGATATTCTGCCGCTGACAGAAATGTTTGTTGCCCGTTTTGCGGATGAACAGGGCGTTGCCAGACCTAAACTTTCTCCTCAGCTTAACGCTTTTCTCAGCCGCTATACC
>DOOK01000351.1:777-4156 GCA_003512805.1 Erwinia sp.
CTGCGGCCGCAGGATATCGTTCTGCCTGAGTTCTCAATAGATATTCAGCTGGGCGAGGAGGCCATGGAGGGATCGCTGGATGATATTACCAGCCGCTTTGAGCGCTCGGTGCTGACCAAACTTTATCTCTCTTACCCCAGCACGCGTAAGCTGGCGAAACGTCTTGGCGTCTCGCATACCGCTATCGCCAACAAGCTACGGGAATACGGTCTGAGCAGAAAGGCGGACAGCGAAGGGAAATAGTTAAAAAGCAGAGTCTCGGCTCTGCTTTTCACTTAAGTGCAGCGAAAGGACCGGCTAATACAGAGCAACGGCCCTGTTCGTATCGTCATTAAAAATGAAATTGCAGCAGAGTTAAAAAATTCGGCAATTTTACCTGGGCCTACTGGTGTTGGAAAAAAAGAGTATGTTGCTCTCTTTTATGCCACAACTTATCCGGAAGAGTGGGTGAAATACTATTACGAAAATAATGTGCAGCGCACAGAACCGGCCGTCAGTACCGCCCTGAAACGGCTGACGCCATTTGCATGGAATGAACAAATCAAGGCGGAAAATTACCCTCACGTCAGCTATCTGCTAAAAAAAGCGGCGCAGCACAATATCAGAGGAGGCTATACGTTTGTTCTCCATGACTACAATAATCATCTGGCAATGCTGTCACTACTTATTAATAAAGACGTGACCGAAGAAATTCACTTCTTGTTTAGTTTTACCAGAGTCGGCTGAATTTATTTTTGGCCGCCGTGCATGAAAAATACCTTTCTCTGACTTTATCGCCCAGGGCCAGCCGCGCTTTTCACGACAAGAGAAAATGCGATTCTTTACCAGGCGAGCGTGGGTAAGACGTATGAGGAAAACGGGTTAATACCGGGCATCAGAATAACCACGGTTAAATTTCATAGGGCGAATACAGTGAAAAGGTGGGGGGGGGACCAACGCCAGGCAGTTTGTTTGGGCATGGAACTTAAGCGGGTAAAGCCGGTGCAATAATAAAAGAGGCCGGTCGGCGACCGGCCAGGCAAATTACTTCAGTACGGCCAGTGCAGCATCATAGTCCGGCTCGGTCGCGATTTCATCGACCAGCTGGCTGTGGAGCACTTTATCCTGCTCATCCAGTACTACTACCGCGCGTGCCGTCAGCCCGCGTAGTGCGCCATCATTCAGCGCGACGCCATACTCTTCTTTAAACGTCTCGCCACGCAGAGTAGAGAGCGTGACCACATTGTTCAGTCCTTCCGCGCCGCAAAAGCGCGACTGGGCGAAAGGCAGATCGGAAGAGATGCACAGCACTACCGTATTCTCTACCTTTCCGGCCAGCTCGTTAAATTTGCGCACCGAGGCGGCGCATACGCCGGTATCAACGCTGGGGAAAATATTTAACACCTTGCGCTTGCCCGCATAGTGAGAGAGCGAAACATCAGAAAAATCTTTGGCTACCAGCGTAAACGGCTTCGCGGTCTGGCCCGGCGTCGGCAGTTCGCCTGCTACGGCGACGGGATTACCCTGAAAATGCACGGTCTGAGTCATAAATTTTCCTTATTAACGCGGTAAACGGATGTCTGAGTGTAAGCTATGGCGTCAAACTCCAACAGCGCTAAACACAACATTTCCCGCTTTATTGTCAAAATCCGCCTGGAATGGCTATGGTGTGAAGAGAATCATTGCTCTGCCAAAAGGAACCCTTAATGAGAAGTGTCAAAGTCTGGCCGGAAACCTGGCCGTTGCGCGCGCCTTTTGTTATCGCACGCGGTGGCCGCAACGAAGCGGGTGTATTGGTCGTTGAGCTGGAAGAAGAAGGCATTACCGGTACCGGCGAAGCCACTCCCTACGCGCGATATGGTGAAACAGCGGCATCTGTACAGGCGCAAATTACGGCGCTAGCCAGAGAGCTGGAGCAGGGCATGACGCGCGAACAGCTACAGCATGCGCTACCGGCTGGCGCGGCGCGTAATGCTATCGACTCTGCACTGTGGGATCTGGAAACGCGCAAGGCAAATAGCGATCTCTGGCGAATGACGAATATCACACGTCCCGAGGTGGTGGAAATGGCCCAGACCATCAGTATTGACTCGCCGGAAGTAATGGCGAACGGTGCGCTGGCGCTGTGGCAGAACGGCGCAAAAGTATTAAAAATCAAAATGGATAACGCGCTGATCACGGAACGGCTCGTGGCGATCCGCACAGCCGTGCCGGATGCCACGCTGATTGTCGATGCTAATGAGTCCTGGCACAGCGAAGGCCTGGCAGCACGCTGTCAGCTGCTGGCAGATCTGGGCGTGGCTATGCTCGAACAGCCGTTGCCAGCGGCAGACGACGCGCTGCTGGCGAACTTCATCCACCCGCTGCCGATCTGCGCTGATGAAAGCTGCCATACGCGCGAGAGTCTCTCCCGGCTGGCCGGGCGTTACGAAATGATTAACATCAAGCTCGATAAAACGGGCGGTCTGACCGAGGCGCTGGCGCTGGCTGCCGCCGCTAAAGCGGCCGGACTGGAAGTGATGTTGGGCTGTATGCTGTGCACTTCCAGGGCCATCCGTGCCGCGCTGCCGCTGGTCGATAGCGCTCGCTTCGTCGACCTCGACGGGCCTACCTGGCTGGCACAAGATATCGCCGCTTTACCGTTCCGCTGCGGTAAAATTGCACTTTCAGAAAGTTTTACTTAATAACTCCACCAGTGCGGTCAGATATTTTTCGCTGGCCTCGTCTGCGGAAACTGGCGGTAATTCGGCCGTGACCACCGGCAGGCCCAAATCGGCACACCAGCTGCCGAACGAGCCTGGCGTGGCATAGCCGACGGAAGTGACCAGCGGCAGGTGCATCTCTTCTGCCAGCCAGCGGCCCACTTCGCTGTTGAGAGGATCCTCGATACAGGCCAGCGGCTCATGAAAACTCACTACCCAGGCGGGATTGAGCTGGTGGATAAGTGCGCACAACGCCTGGGTTTCAGGTTCAGAACCGGCTTTTTCACCTGTGGAAAGCGTGACGTCCCGTTCATTAGCCATGCTGTTCCAGCGATAGACCGTCTCGCCTGGCTGCCAGTTAGCGGCAGGAAAATTACGGTTCAAATCCACGCCGCGAGCATTGGCCCGCAAGCCAAGCTGACAGCCATCGGGATTGACCGCCAGTACCACATGATGGCGCCGGTGCATTTCATGCAGTGTGCGCATTGCGCAGGAAAGCGTAATGACTGCCGCCGTCTCGTCGCCGTGCGTGCCGGCCAGGATTAGCCCGCTGGCATCGTCCGCCTTTGGTGCAGGAAACCAAAGCAGGGGGGCGCCCAGCACACTGCTGCCATAGCGCAGGCGATCGGCGTTTAGCTTGCCGCGTCGGGGCCGTGGGTGATGTTGAGGCATGGTGACTCCAGAGGATTGGTCTGAAT
>DOOK01000352.1 GCA_003512805.1 Erwinia sp.
ATCGCCACGCCTATCCAGATGGTGAAAGCGATGGCCACGCTAATCAATAACGGGCGAGTTATTCAGCCTCACCTGATGTATGAGGAAAAACAGGGTAAAAACGTCAGCCTCTGGCAGCCGACGTTGCCCGCACAGCAGGTCGGCGACCCCAATTCACCGTATTGGGGGATCGTGCGCCGCGCCATGTTCGGCATGGCTAACGCACCTAACGGCACCGGCTATAAATATTTCCATACCGCACCTTACGGCATAGCGGCAAAAAGCGGCACCTCGCAGGTATTCGGCCTGAAGCAGAACCAGATCTATAATGCCAAAATGATCCCGATCCGCCTGCGCGACCATATTTTCTATACTGCTTTTGCGCCGTTTGATAAGCCTAAAGTCGCTATAGCATTGATTCTGGAAAATGGCGGGATTAACGGCGTTACCGCCGCTCCGCTGGTGAGAAATATTCTTGACCATATCTTTCTGCCGCCTGACGTCAAACCAATGGCGCCTACCGCCGATCCGCAAAGCAATGTGACTGCACAGTAGCCTGAACGACGGTGCCGACGCCATACCCTAAGCTGCGGGGGTCGGCACCATGTTATGCGCCTGTCATCCCGGCCGATTAACATTTACCCGGCCATCACTTCCTCTGGTTATCCCTCGCACGGCAGAAGGATCCCCCTAGCGCCGGGTACAGTCTGCCGCCTTTCGCAGCACTTCTGCTGAAGGCAGAGAGCCGGAATGCATGACGTCATACCGGCTAAGCGCAGCTCCATGCTTGACAGCCTCTGCTGCTCGCCAGAAGATAGTGCTCCTTTTTTTTGCCGGACTACGCTAATGACCTCGCCTGCCATCACTATTCACTACTGTTCCCAATGCAACTGGCTGCTACGCGCAGGCTGGATGGCGCAGGAGCTGCTGCATACTTTCGGTACCGATTTAGCTTCGGTTACGCTGGTACCGGGTACGGGCGGCATTTATCAAATCGCCGTTGACGGCCATCTGTTGTGGGATCGTAAAGTGGATGACGGTTTCCCGGAAGTGAAAGAACTGAAGCAGCGCGTACGAAACTACTGCTTTCCTGAACGTGATTTAGGCCATACAGACAGATAATCAGCCGGACAAAGCCTCACGCTCTGCTGCTTTTACAGGCCGCCCACGCGGCCATACTGCCCGGCTTGTTTATGCCTGCCGCGACGCGGTAAACTCAGCGTTGTCCGGCGGCGCACTGTTAGCCGGTGATAATCCCTTACCTGCCCTGCCCTCATCGTCCCCGTCACGCGTTGTGCACAGGTTTTAGCCTCTCTTATTAAGACTTTTTATGACTATTGAAAACCCGACCTCCCCTGCGGCTCGCGCCGTCGGCCCGCTGCTGTTTGCTCTGGCCCTGGGCGCCTTCGCCATTGGCCTGAGCGAATTCGTCATCATGGGCCTGCTGCCGCAGGTTAGCGAGGCCATGCATGTCAGCCTGGCCGAAGGCAGCCGCTTTATCAGCTACTACGCACTGGGCGTGGTGATCGGTGCGCCGCTCTTTTCCCTCAGTACCGCGCGCCTGAGCCGCAGGCATCAGCTGATGATTTTTATCACGCTGTTTTTAGGGGGCAACGTCAGCAGCATGCTGGCGAACAACGCCCATGCGCTGGTGATTTCCCGTTTTCTCAGCGGTCTGCCACACGGTGCTTTTTTGGGCGTGGCGGCTTTGGCGGCCGCTTCGCTGGTAGAAGAGAACCGGCGCGGCCAGGCCGTAGGTAAAGTGATGCTTGGCCTGACGCTGGCGTCACTGCTGGGAAATCCGGCGGCGACGCTGCTGGGCGAACATCTGGACTGGCGCTGGGCCTTCGCCTGCGTATCGCTCCTGTCGCTGGCCGACGCGCTGCTGATTTTCAAACTTTTTCCGCAACGGGATGAGGAAGCTCAAAGCTCGCCGCTGAAAGAGATCCGCGGGCTGGCAAACAGCCATATCTGGCTAACGCTGGGCATTGCGGCTATTGGCTTTGGCGGTATGTTTGCTGTGATCAGCTATATTACGCCGATCCTGACTCTGGCCGCGCATCTTTCCACGCTCTGGCTACCGGTAGTGTTGTTTGCTTTTGGGTTGGGCATGGTGCTGGGCAATTTGGCTGGCGGTAAGCTGGCCGACCGAAAAATCATGCTTTCTATTTTTTGCATTCTGGCCTGGAGCGTGCTGGTGCTCTCTCTGTTCCCATGGATGATTTCCTCCGTCAGTGTTCTGGTGCTGGGCGCCTTCCTGATTGGCACCAATCTGGCGCTGTGCGCCCCGCTACAGGTGCGCCTGATGCAGGTAGCCGGAAAAGCACAAACGCTCGCCGCGACGCTGAATCACTCCGCTTTTAATATCGCGAATGCACTGGGTGCGTTCCTGGGCGCGTGGGTGGTGCAACAGGGTTATTCGATGACCCAGACCGCGCGCTATGGCGCTATTTTACCGCTGATGGGAATGGTGATTTTCGCTTTCGCCTTGCTGAAGGAAATGGCCGACCGTAAGAAAAGCGCGACTGCCGTTATCGAGCAGGTTTAAAGAACCCTATACTGCGCCCGGCTTTTTCTGCCTGTCCGGGCGCGCTCTGCTTTAAGTAAGCAGCGGACATTTGACTCGCCACAGGTCATGCGGGTAATTATAAATTATTGATAATAAATGTTTTTAAATTCAACGGAGGGTACGGTCGCTCAAGCCATGCCAATGCCTGCCGTTATAAAACATTTCGATGTCATCAAAACGTCGCTGCGGGCTTCTTTCCGCTTTCCGTAGATCTTTTTCTTTATACGTTCGCATTTAAGTAGATGAAAAAGAGTTCTGCTACTGCGTTGTCGTAAGCGTTACCGTAAAGACTGATGCGGCCTTCCAGGCCGGGTGATGTCAGAAAAGATTGCCCCCTCTTTATCTGAGTGAATCAGCAGCTGTTCTTGAGCATTACGCCGCCACACGGCTATCAGCCCCTTCCAGAACACTGTCTTTGGTCATCCGGGAAGGCATTGATCGGCCAGTAAATTTTCGGAAAGACAGAACACCCCTTGCCAGATCCCTCCTTCGTGGGTACGAAAGCAGGCTGTGTCCGTAACCCAACGCTCATCGGATGCGGGCAGAGTAAACTGCCGCTGGAGCCGGTTTGATATCACGATACTGGTTTCGCCTTTATGTACCTGCTGGCTCAGGTATCCACCCTGAAACTTTATTCCATCACGCTCCATCAGCCACCGGACCCGGCCAGCCCCGTAACGTTGCCTGCTATCACACAAGAAACCGTCCGGATGGATAACAGGGCAGGCGTGAAACAGGTCTGTTCAACCGACGGTATGCTTATTCCTGTCCGGCAGTGAACTATCACCCTGATTGACAAGCTTCCGGAGGATACGTATAAAACTGACCGATAATAATGATTTTCATTTGCATCGGACTCCTTTCTCCCTACTGCTGCTGTTTTCCGGCGCGTTCAGGAAAGCGCAATACCGATCAAACTCTGACAATCCTTCATCGCCAGCTGGCTCATTCGAAGCTGAAAACAGGTCGTATCATGAAAATGCTGAAAACTGCTGTCACCCTCTTTGCCCTTGCTCTGGGATGTGCCACTTCCGCTTTTGCTACCCCATATCCGCTGACGCTCGAAAATTGCGGTCAGAAAATGACCTTTACACAGGCGCCCCATCGGGCGGTTGCGCTGGGGCAGAACACCGCAGAAATCATGCTGCTTTTGGGGCTGGAGGACAAGCTTGCCGCCACCGCCTTCTGGCCAACCCGGGTTCTGCCTGCACTCGAAAAACAGAACGCCCGGGTAAAATTATTGACCGTTGAAATCCCTACGCTGGAATCCATATTGGCGGTTAACCCGGACTTTGTCGCAGCCCAGCTTCCCCTGCTGCTTGGCCCGGACAGCAAGGTGGCAAAGCGTGAGGACTTTTCCTCGCTTGGGATAAACAGCTATCTCTCCCCGGCTATGTGCGCCACGAAGAAAAACACCGGTGACATTTACGGCAGTCGTGACACGCTCTGGAACATGGATCTGCTTTATAAAGAAATTGCCGATATAGCCGCCATTTTTAACGTTCAGGACCGCGGAGAAAAACTCATTGCCGATTACAAAAACCGTGAAGCAGTCCTGCGCAAAAGGTTTGCAGGCCGTAGCAGCACACCTTCGTTCGTTTTCTGGTTCTCCAGCACGTCGCCCTCTTCTGATGCCTACGTGGGAGGAAAAAACAGCGCCTCCGGATTCATCGCCAGCTTGCTGGGCGGTCACAACGCCATCACCTCCGCCACCGAATGGCCAACGGTCAGCTGGGAAAGCATAATTGCCGCCAATCCTGATGTGATAGTGGTATCCAGCCTGGACCGTAACCGATGGGTGCTGGATAAGGCCGAAGAAAAAATCAAATTTCTCAAAAGCGACCCCGTGGTCAGCCAGCTTGAAGCGGTCAAAAAAGGACACGTCTTCATCATGGATGGCCAGGCGATGAACCCAACCGTGCGGACCCTTCCCGGCGCGGAGCAGGTGGCAGAACAGATGGAAAAATCAGGGCTTAAGTGATGTCGTCAGGAAGATTAACGTCAAAACTCATCAGGCGAGCTGTCCTGACGCTGGCTTCACTGTTGCTGCTGTTACTCATGACCGGCTTTGCCGTGGGCGTGGGCGAGCTTTCCATTCCGTTGCAGACCACTTTTTACGCTATCGGTAACAAGTTGGGCCTGACGGCGGTTCCGCTGAGCCGCATTCATGAAACGGTCATCTGGGATTTCCGGTTGAGCCGCGCATTGGTGGCTGCCTGTAGCGGCGCGGGACTGGCCGTCTGCGGCGTGGTGCTGCAGTGCCTGTTAAAGAATGCACTTGCTGAGCCGTATGTGCTTGGTGTCTCGGCGGGCGCTTCTACCGGTGCGGTGTCCGTGGTGGTACTGGGTCTGGGGACGGGAGCAGTGTCGCTGTCCGCGGGTGCTTTTTCGGGTGCATTTGCTGCCTTTGCCTTTGTCGCCCTGCTCACCAATGGCGCCAGGGGCGGCAGTGAACGAACCATTCTGGCGGGCGTAGCCGCCTCACAGCTGTTCAACGCCGTTACCGCCTATATCATCAGCACCTCAGCCAATGCCCAGCAGGCCAGGGACGTCATGTTCTGGCTGCTGGGCAGCTTCAGTGGCGTGCGCTGGCCT
>DOOK01000350.1 GCA_003512805.1 Erwinia sp.
CTTACTTTGCAACTCCGCCTGCCCGATTCTGCGCCGCTGTTTGGCGACCCGGATCGCCTGATGCAGCTTTTCACTAACCTGATGGAAAACAGCCTGCGTTATACCGACGCGGGCGGCGGGCTGACGGTGACGCTGCATGCCGATCAGGACCAGCAAATTATTGATTTTGAGGATACCGCGCCGGGCATTACTGACGAGCAGCGCGAACAAATTTTTGAACGTTTTTACCGGGCGGAAAGCTCGCGTAATCGTGCCAGCGGCGGTTCCGGCCTGGGTCTGGCCATCTGTCAGAATATTGTGGAGGCACACGAAGGGACAATCAGCGCGGATCACTCTGCTGCCGGTGGCCTTAAAATTACGGTACACTTACCCGCAAGACTAACCCGGGCGTAATTCGCCTGCTTGCCAGGAAGAGTGTCATGAATCAGGAACCGCTTAGCCCATTGATCCTGGTGGTTGAGGATGAACCTAAGCTCGGCCAGCTGCTGGTCGATTATTTGCAGGCCGCTAACTATCGAACCCATCATCTGCTGCGCGGCGACGAGGTGCTGGAATGGGTTAAGCAGACACCGCCGGATCTGATGCTGCTCGATCTCATGCTGCCGGGCGTGGATGGCCTGACGCTTTGCCGCGAGCTGCGTCGCTTTTCCGAGCTGCCGGTTATCATGGTCACGGCCAGAACGGAAGAGATTGACCGCCTGCTGGGGCTGGAGATTGGCGCTGATGACTATATCTGCAAGCCTTTCAGCCCACGAGAGGTGGTGGCGCGGGTAAAAACTATTCTCAAGCGCTGTAAACGTACGCCGGAAGAAGCGCAAAAAGCGTCGCTGTTAGTGGTGGACGAAGCGCGCTTCCAGGCCAGCTGGAATAACACGCCGCTGGAGCTGACGCCCGCCGAGTTTCGCCTGCTGAAAACGCTGGCGCATGAGCCGGGCAAAGTCTTTTCCCGCGAGATGCTGCTCAATCACCTGTATGACGATTATCGTGTGGTCACCGACCGTACCATCGACAGCCATATCAAAAACCTGCGGCGCAAGCTGGAAGCGCTGGATGCCGACCAGCCCTTTATCCGCGCGGTCTACGGTATGGGCTACCGCTGGGAAGCGGACGTGTGCCGGTTGATCTAGCGCAATTTACATTCCCGCCGCCAGCTTTTACAATCCCCGCACATTTTGTAAGGCCGTCAATACGGCCTTATGTCAGGATTGAGACTTCTATGTTTAAACCAGAACTGCTTTCTCCCGCCGGCTCGCTGAAAAATATGCGCTACGCCTTTGCCTATGGCGCGGATGCTGTCTACGCCGGTCAACCCCGCTATAGTCTGCGCGTGCGCAACAACGAGTTTAACCACGACAATCTGGCTATCGGCATCAGCGAAGCGCACGCGCAGGGAAAGCGATTCTACGTCGTGGTGAATATCGCGCCGCATAACGCCAAGCTGAAAACCTTTATCCGCGATCTGACGCCCATCGTGGCGATGAAGCCAGACGCGCTGATTATGTCCGATCCCGGGTTAATCATGATGGTGCGCGAGTCTTTCCCGGAGATGGAAGTTCATCTTTCCGTGCAGGCTAATGCGGTCAACTGGGCCACGGTTAAATTCTGGCACCAGATGGGGCTGACGCGCGTTATCCTTTCACGCGAGCTGTCGCTGGAAGAAATCGCCGAAATCCGCGAGCGCGTACCGGAAATCGAACTGGAAATTTTCGTACATGGCGCGCTCTGCATGGCCTATTCCGGCCGCTGTCTGCTTTCCGGTTATATCAATAAGCGCGATCCCAATCAGGGTACCTGCACCAATGCTTGCCGCTGGGAATACAAAATGCAGGAAGGCAAAGAGGATGAAATTGGCAATATCGTCCATCAGTATCAGCCGATCCCGGTGAAAAACGTCGAGCCGACGCTGGGCGTCGGCCAGCCAACCGATAAAGTTTTTATGATTGAGGAAGCCATGCGTCCCGGCGAGTATATGACCGCTTTTGAGGATGAACATGGCACCTATATTATGAACTCCAAAGATCTGCGCGCGGTGGCACACGTGGAGCAGCTGACAAAAATGGGTGTGCACTCATTGAAGATTGAAGGCCGCACTAAATCGCATTACTACTGCGCCCGTACTGCACAGGTTTATCGTCGCGCCATTGATGATGCCGCGGCAGGTAAACCTTTTGATACTTCCCTGCTGGAAACGCTGGAAGGTCTGGCCCATCGCGGCTACACCGAAGGTTTTTTACGGCGTCATACGCACGACAGCTATCAGACCTACGACCGCAGCTTTTCCGCGTCCGAGCGCCAGCAGTTTGTCGGCGAGTTTACCGGCGAACGTCGGGGCGATATGGCGCGGGTAGAGGTTAAAAACAAGTTCAGCCTGGGCGACAGCCTGGAGCTGATGACGCCCGCGGGCAACGTCAATTTCCGCCTGGAGCAGATGGAAAATCAAAAAGGGCAACCGGCCAGCGTCGCGCCGGGCAACGGTCATTTTGTCTGGATACCGGTACCGGAAGCGATCGACCTTGCTTTCGCGCTGCTGATGCGCAATTTTCCTGAAGCGGTATAGGGCGCCGAAAGTTTCCTGACGTGACTTTTAGAATGCCATCACATTCCGACCCGTTATTTCCGGTTACAATGCACGGGCCTCGAATGAACAATTCTAAATAGCAGTTTTTAAAACCACCTCCTGGCCCGCCCGGTTTGCCGAGCGGGCCTTTCTTTTCTCCCGCAGCTTTTTCCACCGGTGACCGGATGTGCTATAACAGAAGCACTTGTGGCTAAGGCCATTTTGACAGGAAAAGAAGATGGACCAACAATCGCTTACGCTGGTAATCCTTAACGGCAAAGGTGCAGGTAATGAAGAGCTGCGCGAAGCTATTCTGACGCTGCGCGAGGAAGGAGTGCCGATTGAAGTCCGCGTGACCTGGGAACACGGTGATGGCGAACGCTTCGTTAAAGAAGCGGTAGCATTACAGGCAGCTACCGTGGTCGCGGGCGGCGGTGACGGAACGATTAACGAAATCGCTACCGCACTGGCGGGTGTGGATGCGCCGCGCCGGCCAGTATTGGGCATTATTCCTCTCGGTACCGCTAATGATTTTGCTACCAGCGCAGGCATTCCTGAAGAGATGGAGCACGCGCTGCGGCTGGCGATTGTCGGTAAGGCCACCTCTGTCGATCTGGCGCGGGTCAATCAGGACCGCTATTTTATCAATATGGCGACCGGCGGTTTCGGTACGCGGATTACTACCGAAACGCCAGAAAAACTGAAATCGGCGCTGGGTGGCGTCTCCTACCTGATTCATGGGCTGTTGCGTATGGATACGCTTAAGGCGGACAGTTGTACATTGAGTGGACCGGATTTCAGCTGGCAGGGAGACGCGCTGGTTATAGGTATCGGCAACGGACGTCAGGCGGGCGGGGGTCAACGACTTTGTCCGACCGCCCTGATCAACGACGGCAGACTGGAACTGACCGTTGTGACCTCGAAAGAAATTTTACCCACGCTATTTAACTCCCTGACCGGTGGCGATGATGAAAATCCGAATCTCGTTCGCGCCTCGCTGCCGTGGCTGGAAATCACCGCGCCGAATGAAATGACCTTTAATCTTGATGGCGAACCGCTACGCGGCACCACTTTTCGTATTGAGATTTTGCCCGCCGCACTGGCCTGTCGCCTGCCGCCTTCCTGCGAACTTCTGGCTTAAATCACCCAGGGCCGCCCGGCCCTGTTTATATTTCCGCTGCGCTGGTCTGCCCGCTGCCGCCGTCCTGCAAGCTACTGGCTTTGGCATTAAATTTAGCCTGTTGCGCTGCCCGTCTCCTTTCCTCTGTTAAGGCCTCTTTGCCGCTTCGGCAATGAAAACTGAACCCTGATAATGTGATGCCGATAGCGGAAACTCAGCGCGGATCTTGTATGGTAGTAGGCCAAACCAGCGTTATTCTTTTCATAAAAAGGGATATATTATGACCAGCTCACAAACCGTTGCGGCAGGGATAACTAAAGATAGTCATCATCTGATCCGTCGCGTTGCCAGCGCGTCGGCAATAGGCACGGCTGCCGAATACTATGATTTTTTCGCCTATGGCACCGCCGCCGTGCTCTTTTTCGGCCATCTTTTTTTCCCTTCCAGCGATCCTCTTATCGGTACGCTGGCCGCCTTTGCCACCTACGCCGTGGGCTTTTTTGCCCGGCCTTTAGGCGGTATCGTTTTCGGTCATATCGGCGATAAGGTGGGGCGAAAAAAAGCGCTGGTGATCACCATTTTAATGGTTGGCCTGGGGACATTTTGCATTGGCCTGCTGCCTACTTATGAAAAAATCGGCTTCTGGGCACCCACGTTGCTCATTGTGATCCGTATCATTCAGGGATTTGGCGTGGGCGGCGAGCAGGCTGGCGCCGTGTTAATGACCGCAGAATATGCCGAGCCTCACCGCCGCGGCTATTTTGCCAGCTGGGTACAGATTGGCGCTCCGGTCGGTTTTTTATTGCCGATGGCGCTTTTTGCCGTGCTGACCGCGCTGCTCTCCGCCGAGGAGATGATGAGCTGGGGCTGGCGCATTCCTTTCTTGCTCAGCGCCCTGCTGGTGATTGTCGGCATGTTTATTCGCCTGAGTATTGACGAGTCGCCGGTTTTTGCCAGCATCCGGGAAACGAAAGCCGCCGAATCCCGTCCCGTTGTCGAAGTCCTGCGCAACTATCCCGGTATTATCTGCTGCGGCGTCGCCGCCAAGCTGATTGAAGCCTGCTCGTTTGGCCTTTTTACCGTCATTATTCTGGCCTGGGGAAAAAGCAATCAGCTCAGCGCCACTACGATGATGGAGACGATGATCGTAGCGATCCTCCTGGAATTGATCGCTATTCCTCTGATGGGCCGGCTTTCCGATCGTATCGGCCGCAGGCCGGTTTATCTGGCAGGCGCGCTGCTGCTGACGCTGAGCATTTTCCCGTTCTTTATCGCCATGAGCCAGGACGTGTTCTGGCTTTCGCAGCTGGCAATGATTGTCGTGCTGACGCTGGGCCACAGCATGTGCTATGCGCCCCAGGCTTCGTGGTTCCCCGAGCTTTTTCCTACCCATATTCGCTGTAGCGGTATTGCGCTTATCTGGCAAACCGGTTCGTTGATAGGCGGCGGCATTCTGGGGCTAACGGCGGTCAAAATACTGCAGATGACCGGGGGGCACTATTACGGTCTGGCCGGTTATGTTGTGGTGTTAGGTCTTATCTCGATTTGGGGAATTTCTCGCCTGCCGGAAACCGCACCGGCTAAAAGAGGCGCAGAGCTTCATAACTGGCAGCAAAAAGCCTGACCGCTTTGCTTAATGTTACGCAAATGTGATCAATGTCAGACATTTTCAGCAACCAACTTGTATGGTAGTACATCAGATCGTATTTTCTCTCTATCTCTTTACCAGGATGACCAGAATGAAAATTGTAAAAGCGGAAGTCTTTGTGACCTGCCCCGGCAGGAACTTCGTGACGGTTAAGATCACCACGGATCAAGGATTGACCGGCATCGGTGACGCCACTTTAAACGGCCGCGAACTGCCGGTGGCCTCCTATCTGAAAGATCATGTTTGTCCGCAGCTGATAGGACGCAATGCGCACCAGATCGAAGACATCTGGCAATATTTCTATAAAGGGGCCTACTGGCGCCGCGGCCCGGTAACCATGTCTGCGATTTCCGCAGTGGATCAGGCGCTGTGGGACATCAAAGGTAAAGCAGCCAATATGCCGGTTTATCAACTGCTGGGCGGTGCATCGCGCGAGGGCGTGATGGTTTACTGCCACACTACCGGTCACAGCATTGATGAAGTCATGGACGACTACGCGAAGCATAAAGAGATGGGCTTTAAGGCCATCCGCGCCCAGTGCGGCGTGCCGGGGATGAAAACGACCTACGGCATGGCGAAAGGCAAAGGCCTGGCCTATGAGCCTGCCACTAAAGGCGACTGGCCGGAAGAGCAACGCTGGTCTACGGAAAAATACCTCGATTTTACGCCCAAACTGTTTGCCGCCATTCGCGACAAGTTCGGCTTTAACGAGCATTTGCTGCACGATATGCACCATCGCCTGACGCCGATTGAAGCGGCCCGCTTCGGAAAAAGTGTTGAAGAGTACCGCCTGTTCTGGATGGAAGATCCTACGCCCGCCGAAAATCAGGAATGCTTCCGTTTGATCCGTCAGCATACCGTCACGCCGATTGCGGTGGGCGAAGTCTTCAACAGCATCTGGGACTGCAAGCAGCTGATTGAGGAGCAGCTGATCGATTATATCCGCACCACCATCACCCACGCGGGCGGCATTACCGGCATGCGCCGCATTGCCGATTTCGCCTCGCTTTATCAGGTCCGTACCGGCTCGCACGGGCCGTCCGATCTGTCACCAATCTGCATGGCGGCCGCGCTGCATTTCGACCTTTGGGTACCTAATTTTGGCGTACAGGAATATATGGGCTATTCCGCGCAGATGATGGAAGTTTTCCAGCACAGCTGGACCTTTGAAGACGGCTATATGCATCCTGGCGATAAGCCTGGCCTGGGCATTGAGTTCGACGAAAAGCTGGCGGCGAAATATCCCTACGAACCGGCCTGTCTGCCGGTAGCTCGTCTTGAAGACGGCACGTTATGGAACTGGTAAGGAAGAGAAGATGAAAAGCGTCGTGATTGCTAAACCAGGCGAACTGGTGATTGAGGAACGTGCCTTACCGATACCAGACGAGGGCGAAGTGCGGGTAAAAATTGCCTATGCCAGCATCTGCGGATCGGACGTGCATATCTGGCACGGCCATAATCCTTTCGCCCGCTATCCGCGCGTTATTGGCCATGAGTTTTTTGGCGTGATCGAGGCGACAGGTGCAGGCGTAGATGCTTCCCGCATTGGCGAACGTGTAGCGGTCGATCCGGTTGTCAGCTGCGGCCATTGCTATCCCTGTTCCATTGGCCGCCCCAATGTTTGTAGTGAGCTGCAGGTCATTGGCGTCCACCGCGAGGGGGGATTTAGCGAATATGCCGTGGTACCGGCCCGCAACGCTTACAGGGTACCGTCGTCGATCCCCGATAAGCTCGCCAGCCTGATCGAGCCTTTTACTATTGCCGCCAATATCTGTGCCTTCCTGAAGCCTGACCCCAACGACGTCGCGCTGATTTTCGGTGCGGGTCCAATGGGGCTGACCGCCATCCAGGCGCTGAAAGGTGTATTTAACGTGCGTAACGTCATTGTGGCGGACAGGCTGCCGGAAAGGCTGGCGATGGCAAAAGAAAACGTGGCAGATACCGTGTTGGATAACAGCGAAATCCCGCTGGCTGCCCAGCTGGAAG
>DOOK01000348.1:0-2443 GCA_003512805.1 Erwinia sp.
CGCTGCCGATCAGCACGACCAGGAAAATCAGGATGCCAATAAGGACCTTTTTCCAGAGTTTCATAGTTCAGGCCCCAAACCGATGTAAAACTGTATGTTGCGATCTTCACTGTCCCCTACCGGACGGGCGATATCCAGCTTGATCGGCCCAACCGGGGACTGCCAGCGTACGCCGAAACCGGCGCCGGTTTTGACGTTGCTCTGCTTGATGTCGTTAACCGCCTCACCGGAATCCACAAATACCGCGCCCCACCATTTGCCGGTCACGTTGTACTGGTATTCCACCGAACCGGTCGCCAGCTTCGAAGCGCCGGTCAGCTTGCCGTCATCGTCGCGCGGTGAAATGCCTTTGTACTTGTAGCCGCGAATGCTGCGGTCGCCCCCGGCGAAAAAGCGCAAATCAGGCGGTACGCGTTCAAAGTCGTTGGTTTCGATCCAGCCGAGGTTGCCGCGCAGCACAAAACGGTGTTTATCGGCCAGCGTGCGGATCCAGACGTTTTGTGCCTGCACCACGGCGAAATCAATGTCCGACGCCCAGGTCGTGTCAGAGACATCCAGCGAGTAACGCTGGGAATCTCCCCATACGGGCATCAGCCCACCGCGTGAACGGGTGCGATTTACGCTAACGCCAGGGTAAATCAGCATGGTGGTGTTGGTCACGTTACCCTGGGTAAAGTGATCCAGGCTCCAGTGCAGATTAACGGCGCGCTGCCAGCCCGTAGAGGATTCCCAGTAGCGTGACGCGGCCAGCGTAGTGGAGTCAGACTGGGTGTCGTTCAGGTCGGTTCTTTTCAGGCCGCCCTGCAGCAGGTAATACTGCTCAACCGGATTTTTCAGCAGTGGGATCTTATAGCTGAAGTCGAGCTGCTGTTCCGGCGCGGAGATATTGGCGCTGGTGGTAAAGCTGTGACCGTAAGAGTTTACCCACGGCCTCTTCCAGGTCGCTTTAACCCTCGGGCCGACATCGGTGGAATAGCCTACGCCCGTTTCGATGGTATTTTCCGTTCGCGGACTGACCACACCGTGCAGCGGTAATATTTTGCTTTTTCGTGATTGATCGAACTGCGGCGCGACCACGACGGAATTAAACCAGCCGGTAGCGGAAAGACGGCGGTTCAGCTCCGCTAAATCGCGTGAGCTGTAGTAGTCGCCCTTTTTAAACGGCACCAGGTTTTGCAGATATTCTTCACGGATTTGCGAGCCTTCAAACGTGACGTCGCCAAAACGGTAGCGCTGACCGCTGTCGTAATCGATATCCCAGAAAGCCTCGTGTCGCTCGACAGAAACGCCCAGCTGGCTTTTACGGTAGTCGCCATCAAAGTAGCCTTTGCGCAGCGCCAGATTACTAAGCGAGCTTTTAAAGCTATCGTAATCGCTGTGGTTGAGTACGCCACCGATTTTGCCTTTCCCAGTATGCACCAGCGTCCGGTAATCCTCATCGGTACGCGCGCCACCCCGGATAATCACTGTCTCACCCGCCAGCTTAACTGGCTGGCCGGGCGTGACTTTCGTCAGCAGCACCGGGCGTTTGCCGCCTGCAGGCGGCGGCTGAAGTTCAAATTCAATCTCCGGCTCGTAATAACCCAGCGCCTTAAGGCCTTCTTTTACTGCTTCGCTGACGCGCGCGCGAAAACGCCCATCAGAGGTGACTTCCTCACTTGAGATAGTCGACAATCTTGCTCGCACGTTTTTTTGTAATTCCCCAGACAGGCCGGTGACCTGCAGACGCACCGTAGCCGCCTGAGCGGCAGGCGCGGCTGCGATCAGACCTAACATGCAATAGACATGAATTCGTGGCACGCTAACTCCTGATTTTATTGCCAGCTCCAGATGGGCACAACGACCGAATCTTTAAAATGGCCCGCTTAAGCATGGCAACTTTTTGCGGGTTCAGAGGCGCTTTTTCACTGAAAGGCCAAAATTTGCGTTATTGTGTGCAAAGAACCACCAGGTTACAACCGGGGATCGTGAGGGAATGTTACGCTATATCAGCCTGAGATGCAGACTCAGATAAATCTCAGCGCCGTATCGCTTGCAGCGCCGCAATTGTAAGCAATCCTCACCACAGCTATAATCTCTGGCAGAGGCCGCGCTGCGGCCAGTTAACGTCTTTCTGCCCAAGCCAAATGGCGCAGACATTTTTGGCACGGATAGCCCGGTGCCGCTCACAGGTACGGAAGGTCAGCTGCTCCTCATCTGCTGCCCAGGCCAAAAATGACAGGTAATCAACTTAAGGCCAGCTTTGGCGCATTTTCCCCTGAAAGTGCCTGAAACGGCCATTTAATGGATGTTTTATGTTAGACAGCTTGCTTGTCATCTTAATGCTGATCGCCATCAGCTCATTTTTTTCACTTTCGGAAATCTCTCTGGCCGCGTCGCGCAAAATTAAACTGAAGCTGCTGGCGGACGATGGCAACATCAACGCCCAGCGCGTGCTGAAAAT
>DOOK01000348.1:2557-7603 GCA_003512805.1 Erwinia sp.
GCGTGCTGAAAATGCAGGAAACGCCCGGGATGTTTTTTACCGTGGTGCAGATAGGACTGAACGCCGTGGCGATTTTGGGCGGTATCGTGGGCGATTCTGCGTTTTCGCCTGTTTTCCGCACGCTTTTCGATCGCATAACCGGCCCGGTGCTGGCTGAACAGCTCAGCTTTATCGCCTCTTTCACCGTAGTGACCAGCCTGTTTATTCTGTTCGCCGATCTTTTCCCAAAACGTCTCGGCATGATTGCACCGGAAACCATCGCGTTGAAAATCATCAACCCGATGCGTCTCTGCCTGTTTATCTTCCGCCCGTTGGTGTGGTTCTTTAACGGCGGCGCCAATATCATTTTCCGCCTGTTTAAAATTCCGCTGGTGCGCAAAGATGATATTACCTCGGACGATATCTACGCGGTGGTAGAAGCGGGTGCGCTTGCTGGCGTACTGCGCAAGCAGGAGCATGAGCTGATTGAAAATGTGTTTGAGCTTGAATCCCGCACCGTGCCCTCTTCCATGACCTCTCGTGAGAACGTGATATGGTTCAATTTGCATGAAGAAGAGGCGAGCCTGAAGGAAAAAATCGCCAATCATCCACATTCCAAGTTCCTGGTCTGTAATGATGATATTGACCACATTGTGGGTTATGTCGATTCCAAAGAGCTGCTGCTGCGCGTGCTGGGCAACCAGAGCATGGCGCTGAACAGCGGCGTGCAGATCCGTTCAGCGCTGATCGTACCGGATACGCTGACGCTGTCGGAAGCGCTGGAAAGTTTTAAAACCGCAGGCGAAGATTTTGCGGTCATCATGAACGAATATGCGCTGGTGGTGGGCATCATCACCCTGAACGACGTAATGACGACGCTGATGGGCGATCTGGTTGGCCAGGGGATGGAAGAGCAGATCGTGGCGCGCGATGAGAATTCATGGCTGGTCGAAGGCGGTACGCCGATCGACGACGTAATGCGCGTACTGGATATCGACGAGTTTCCCCAGTCCGGCAACTACGAGACAATTGGCGGCTTTATGATGTATATGCTGAGAAAAATCCCTAAACGTACCGACTTCGTGAAGTTTCACGGCTATAAGTTCGAAGTGGTGGATATCGACAGCTACCGCATCGACCAGCTGTTGGTAACAAGAATCGACGAAACCCGACAAGGTGCGGCCGCCGTGCTGAATAAGATGGTGGAAGAATAAAAACAGAAAAGGCGCGATAATCGCGCCTTCTTTCTTTTGAACCGGTTTATCGGTTTCTAGTTGAACTCGGTCTGCAAACGCAGTACCTGACGGTTCACTTCTGACATCACGCTGTAGTGCTGCTTATCTTTAATGCGTGGGATCAGGATCTTACCTTTATCAAATTCAAAAGCGCCTACATCTTTGATGTAAATCCGGCCACGGAAGAGTGTTTTGACATATTTGGCCACCTGCAGCGGATTATAGCGCTGGAAAATCTTCATGTTACAACTCCTAAAAAATGATACGTGCTGCGTCGTTTCCAAGTTGGGTACGAATCTTTGCAACACAAAGTGGGTACACTATAGACCAGGTTTCACTTCCAACATTCCTAAATCCGAGTTTTTTTACTGTTTTTACACATCATGACAGTAGGCTGTTTCACTCGGTTGCTTGTAAGCAGTATAAACCTTCGTCCTTTACAGAATTGTGCGGTGTGTTGCAAAGATGTTGTATCGCTGCGACAGATGCATCATCCACGTTTATTATTGCAGAAACATGACTAATGAGTTCAATCATGATTTTCCGTCTTTCATTGCTGCTGTTTACACTCTTATCCTTCGCCGCCGACGCGCATAACCTGGTGACAGGCCAGCGCGTGCCGCCTGTTGGCATCACCCATCAGGGCGAGCTGCGTTATCAGCAGGACGAGTTTAGTTACCATCCCTGGAATACTGCGGCCCTGCCGGGCAAAGTGCGTGTCCTTCAGCACATTGCCGGACGCGCCTCGGCAAAAGAAAAAAATGCGGCCCTGATCGAGGCGATTAAATCAGCCCGGTTCCCCCATGACCGCTATCAGACCACCACGCTGGTGAATACCGACGACGCTATCCCCGGCACCGGCATGTTTGTCCGCAGCAGTATTCAGAGCAATAAAAAGCAGTATCCCTGGTCGCAATTTATCGTCGACAACGAGGGTAACGCCAAAAAAGCCTGGCAGCTGCAGGATGAAGGCTCGGCGATTATTGTGTTGGATAGTGCGGGAAAGGTGCGTTTCGTTAAGGACGGCGCGCTGACGCAGCAGGAAGTGCAGCAGGTTATCACGCTGGTGCGTCAGCTGCTGCACTAGCCGACCTGCTGTTGGCGCGAGGGAGACGGTGGCCGCCTCCCTCCATCAGCCTGGTTTAGAAAATGGAGACCCGGAAGCCCGGATTCAGGAAGGATTCCCGCGGCGCATAATCCAGCGTTTTCCCCTGCCAGTCATGCACGTGCGCGCCCGCGGCAAGCGCTACGGCGTGGCCAGCCCCAGTGTCCCAGATATTGGTTGGCCCAAAGCGCGGATAGAGTTGCGCTTTGCCTTCCGCCACCAGACAAAACTTCAGCGAAGAGCCAATGGCGACAGTCTGATGTTCGCCCAGCTGGTTGAGGTAGTCTTCCAGCTCGCTATCAGAATGCGAACGGCTGACCACGACCAGCGGTGGACGGGCTTCCCGCACGTGGATCTGCGCTTTTACACCGCCCTCTTCCTTCCAGGCTTTCCCCTCTGCCGCCGAATACATTACGTCTGTTACCGGCGCGTAAACCACTCCCAGTACGGGCTTACCTTTTTCAATCAGCGCGATATTCACGGTGAACTCGCCGTTCCGCTTGATAAACTCTTTGGTGCCGTCCAGCGGATCGACCAGCCAGTAGCGCTGCCAGTGCTGACGGACTTCCCAGCCCGGTGGATCTTCTTCTGACAGCACAGGGACATCCGGCGTCAGCGTGGTAAGTCCCTGCAGGATCACCTTATGGGCGGCAATATCCGCTGCGGTGACCGGCGAATCATCGGATTTTTTCGTCACATCAAGCGGCGCCTGACCATCATATATCTGCATGATGGCAACGCCCGCGTCTCGTGCCAGCTGGCATATATTCTCTAACATTGTCCACCTCTTGATTAGCTGGCTGGCGCTGGCCGTGGCCACGGCGGCACCAACACTCTCTGTTGATCATAGTCGATGGCGAAGATCGAAGGCCGAATGATGCGCCAGCGCTTAATTATCAATAGCATAAATTATTTTACGCCGCAGGAGCTGCTGTTTTTTATCAGGTTGACCTCATCACGTCCCCTGTCGTTCCCGGTGAGCCGGGTCATAAGAGAGAAATATTTGTAGTCGCTCACATATCTGTGAGAAAGAAGGTATTAGTTTCATAAAACTTTGCGAGGTTAGGAAGTCAATAAACGCTATCAAGGAGAAAGAATGATTAAATCCGTTGTGACACCAGCCGCGCTGCTGGTCAGTTGTGCGCTACATGCGGCCACGGTCGACTTCCGCCTGCTGGAAACGACCGACCTGCACAGCAATATGATGGATTTCGATTACTACAAGGATACGCCAACGGAAAAATTCGGGCTGGTGCGTACCGCGACGCTTATCGCCGCGGCCCGGCAAGAAGCGACAAACAGCGTGCTGATAGATAACGGTGACATTATTCAAGGTAGCCCCCTCGGTGATTACGCGGCGGCTAAGGGTTTACAGCCGGGTGAAATCCATCCTGTTTACAAAGCCATGAACACGCTGGATTACACCGTGGGAAACCTCGGCAACCATGAATTCAACTACGGCCTGGACTACCTGCAAAAAGCGCTGAGTGGCGCAAAATTTCCCTATATCAATGCCAATATTATTGATATTCATAGCGGCAAGCCATTGTTCACGCCTTTTTTAATTAAAACGGCGGAAGTGACGGATCGCGAGGGGAACCGGCATCAGCTTAAGGTCGGTTACATCGGCTTTGTCCCGCCGCAGATTATGGTATGGGACAAGAAAAACCTCAGCGGTAAAATTACCGTGGAAGATATTACCGAGACCGCACGCAAATGGGTGCCTGAAATGCGTCGTCAGGGCGCGGATTTGATCGTGGCTATCCCACACTCTGGCCTCTCCAGCGAGCCGTGGCATGCGATGGCGGAGAACTCCGTTTACTACCTTAGCCAGGTCCCTGGCATTGATGCCATCCTGTTTGGCCATGCGCACGCTGTTTTCCCCAGTCAGGACTTTGCCGCCATTAAGGGTGCCGATATCGCTAAGGGCACGCTGAACGGCATCCCGGCAGTCATGCCAGGGATGTGGGGCGATCACCTTGGCGTGGTCGATCTGGTGCTCAATAACGATGCAGGTCGCTGGCGCGTAAGCGCTGCTACGGCACAAGCTCGTCCCATTTATGATACGGCGGCTAAAAAATCGCTGGCAGCAGAAGATCCGGCCCTGCTGAAAGTGATGGAGCCAGAGCATCGTGCTACGCGTGAATTTGTCAGCCAGCCGATAGGAAAATCAGCGGACGTCATGTACAGCTATCTGTCGCTGATTCAGGACGATCCTACCGTGCAGATCGTTAATAACGCACAGCGTGATTACGTAAAACGCTTTATTCAGGGCGATCCGGATCTGGCCGATCTTCCTGTCCTTGCGGCTGCCGCACCGTTCAAAGCCGGCGGGCGTAAAAATGATCCTGCCAGCTATGTGGAAGTCGAAAAAGGCCCGCTTACCTTTCGTAACGCCGCCGATCTTTACCTCTATCCCAATACGCTGGTTGTAGTGAAAGCCAGCGGTAAAGAAGTAAAAGAGTGGCTGGAGTGCTCGGCAGGTCAGTTTAATCAAATTGATCCGAGCAGTCCTGAACCGCAGCCGCTGATTAACTGGAATTTCCGCACCTATAATTTCGATGTGATTGATGGGGTTAACTACCAAATTGATGTCACACAGCCTGCCCGCTACGATGCAGAGTGCCAGTTGATTAATGATAAGGCTTCCCGTATCCATAACTTAACTTTCCAGGGGAAAGCCATCGATCCCAATGCCACATTTTTGGTAGCGACGAATAATTATCG
>DOOK01000326.1 GCA_003512805.1 Erwinia sp.
GATCTAATGTTCTGGTTCAGCCACAGGCTGAAGGCATCTTTCACCACACCAGACACGAACGCCGCGCACTGGCGGGAAGAGAGACGCTCTTTGGTCTGACCGGCAAACTGCGGATCCTGCATTTTCACCGACAGCACGTAGGCACAGCGATCCCAGATATCCTCCGCCGACAGTTTTACGCCGCGCGGCAGAATATTGCGGTATTCGCAGAACTCACGCATTGCATCCAGCAGGCCCTGACGCAGCCCGTTGACGTGCGTACCGCCCTGCATGGTTGGGATCAGGTTAACGTAGCTTTCCGTCAGCAGCTCACCGCCTTCCGGCAACCACAGTAGCGCCCAATCCACCGCTTCGATATCCCCCGCGAACGAGCCGACAAAAGGGGTTTCTGGCAGCGTCGGCAGGCCGTTAACCGCTTCCGCCAGATAATCCGTCAGGCCGTCAGCGTAGCACCAGCTCTGCTCGGTGTTATTCACTTTATCTTTAAAGACGATTTCCACGCCCGGACAAAGCACCGCCTTCGCCTTCAGCAGATGGCTCAGGCGCGACACCGAAAAGCGTGGGCTGTCGAAGAACGACGCGTCCGGCCAGAAGCGCACACGCGTGCCGGTATTGCGTTTGCCCACCGTACCGGTGACGTGCAGATCCTGCACCTTGTCACCGTTTTCAAACGCCATTTCGTAGACTTCGGCGTTGCGACGTACGGTAACTTCCACCCGCGTCGATAGCGCGTTCACTACCGAGATCCCCACGCCGTGCAGGCCACCGGAAAACTGATAGTTTTTGTTAGAAAATTTGCCGCCCGCATGGAGACGACAGAAGATCAGTTCAACGGCCGGCACGCCTTCTTCGGGATGGATATCGACCGGCATACCGCGGCCGTCGTCAATCACTTCCAGCGACTGATCGGCGTGCAGGATCACTTCGACGCGTTTGGCATGGCCCGCCAGCGCTTCGTCCACGCTGTTATCGATCACTTCCTGCCCTAAATGGTTAGGACGTGACGTATCGGTATACATGCCCGGACGGCGACGAACGGGTTCAAGGCCGCTGAGTACCTCAATGGAATCAGCGTTATAGCTGGACTGAGTCATTGTATCAATCTTGATGGCTGTAAATGAGTGAGCTCCACGTCCCGCTTCAGGCAGCAAGGCCTAAAAAGTCGAGGATCGGGGAGAAATGGCGTTCGAATCCGATAAAAGCATGATTTCCGCCCTCTTCAACCGCCTGACGGCAGGCGCTGTAGTAGCCTACAGCCTGGCGGTAATCGAGCACTTCATCGCCCGTTTGCTGGAGCAACCAGAGCAAATCCGGCGACTCTAACGGGTCAATCTGCATCACTTTCAGATCGTAAATGTGGCG
This sequence comes from Erwinia sp., assembly GCA_003512805.1. Lineage (GTDB taxonomy): Bacteria > Pseudomonadota > Gammaproteobacteria > Enterobacterales > Enterobacteriaceae > Erwinia. Next base: position 1,363 of record DOOK01000326.1, read on the forward strand.
TGACTCTAACACATATTGCTGGCCGGTGTATGGGTTCTGATTCAGACCCAAATAGTCTGCCAGCAGCTCAAAAGGCCGCACGGCAGGATTGACCACAACCGCAGGCAGCATAAAACATTGCGAGAGCCAGGTGGCATAGTAGCCGCCCAGCGAAGACCCAACGATCCCCACCGCTTCGCCCGACAGGCCCATGATCAGGTTTTCCAACATCAGCGCCGCGTCTGCCGGAAAAGGCGGCAGCTGCGGCACGATAACCTGGATCGCCGGATGATGAACAGCCAGCCATTGCCGGAACTGTGTCGCCTTGGCCGACTGGGGCGAACTGTTAAAACCGTGCAGGTAGAGCAGCGTGGCCATCTCAGTATCCTTCAGAATCGGGATCGGGGCTGAAAGCGCGCGTCGTCAGGCGCTCAACGCGGGTTTCCACCAGGCCATCCGCATGCAGATCCAGCCAACGCCAGCCCGGCGCTTCGGAGTCGATAGTAAAATTGGTACAGTGGGGTCGAAACTGCACGCAGGTAGAAGGCGTAGCCAGCAGGCGGCGGGCGTTCCAGTCCAGATCCAGATCCTGATGAATATGCCCACAGAACAGCGTTTTTGCCAGTGGGTATCGCTGCAGCACGGCTTCCAGCATGTGCGCATTGCGCAGACTGTGCTGATCGAGCCAGGTGCAGCCGGAAGGCAGCGGGTGATGATGCAGCAGCACCAGCGTGTGGCGTTCTGGCGCCTTCGCCAGCGCTTTCTCCAGCCACTCCAACTGATAGTCGCTCAGTTCACCGTGCGGCACGCCAAAAACCTGACTATCCAGCAGAACGATCTGCCACTGGTCGCCCAGCAGCACGTGCTTCTCGTTGGCAATTTGCGCTTCCGCCAGCGTATTGAACATCGCCGGCTGAAAATCGTGGTTGCCCGGCAGCCAGACGCACGGTGCGGGCAGACGCGCGATGCCCTCAGCAAAGTGCTGATAGGCTTCAACGCTGTGATCCTGGGCCAAATCGCCGGTCGCGACGATCAGATCAAACGGCTCTTCACAGGCGGAAATGGCCTGCAGCACCGCATCGAAGCTGGCCCAGGTATTCACGCCCAGCAGCGTTTCATGTTTACCGGCGAAAAGATGGGTGTCCGTTATCTGCAGTACCCTTGCCCGACCGTTCGCCACAGGAAGTTTTAACAGGCTATCCAATCACAATCCTTAGGGTTAATGCCGTCGCGGCAGAGACTCACCACACCGGAACGGCCATTGCGCCATGCGCTAAACAGTAGCGCAGCCAGTCTGCAAGAAACTGGTTTATCTGATGCTTTTCATCACGCTGATGCAGTTTTTTATTCGGATAATCATAGCGCGCTTTAAAGCGATAGATCTGCTGTGTTGAACACACTTCCGCCACCATTGCATCATGGTATAGCCGTACGGACATGGCGGGCAGACTCCAGTAGCTGACGGCGGGTGCGGTCTGTTTGATTTCCACCAGCGTAGTGTAACGCGTTGATTCCTGGATAGTCACCGTATAACTTGCCCCGTTGACCTGCCAGGTGACTGACTCGCCTGCCCGATCGTCTTTCGGCAGCAGCCGACGCAACTGCGCGAAATTGGTTTCGCAAAGTCGCATCATTTCAGGGAAATCAGGCACATAGCGCTTTATCATTCGGTTTTCCACTCGTCTCTTAGTTTTTCATGATGCAGCGCCAGCCATTGCAAAGCGATGACGGAAGCCGCGTTGTCTATTTTCCCCTCTTCCACCCAGCGGTAAGCCTGTTCGCGGCTGACCACATGCACAAGAATATCCTCATTCTCTTCCTCCAGACCGTGGTTTCCCTGCGCCACGCTGGCATCCACTTCACCCACCAGGATCTGCAGCCGCTCGCTGGTGCCGCCGGGGCTCGCCAGATAGCTGAGTACCGGCTTCACTCGAGCGGGGACGATCCCGGCTTCTTCTACCGCTTCGCGTCGCACCACATCTTCTGGCGTTTCGCCTGGCTCTATCATACCGGCTACCAATTCTAACAGCCAGGGCGTCGGGCTGCTGTCAAAAGCGGGAATACGAATTTGTTCAATCAGCACCACCCGATCGCTCACCGGATCGTAGGGCAGCAGGACGGCGGCATGGCCACGTTCAAAAACTTCTCTGGTGATCTCTTCGCTCATCCCACCGTTAAACAGGCGGTGACGAAAGCGGTAACGGTTGAGTGAAAAAAAACCGTTATAACACGTCTCACGTGCAATAATTTCTACATCGTTTTTCGTGAAAGTCACCGGGTATTTTTTGTCGCTGCTCACGGTTTGTGCTCCTGTGGTCGTGGTGGCGAAAGCGGGAAAAGAGTGCCGAAATCCGCTGAAAGTGTAGTGCTTAATGATTAATTTGAGTAAATTGTGGCAACATGGCACTTTCAGCCAACTTATCTTTTTCCTTTACTCTGGTAGAATCGGCGATAATTTTTTTGGCTTACGACAGCGCTACCATAGCAATATTGCTGCATAACAAGGAATGCAAATGAAGAAACTGCTCCCTTTACTTATCGGCCTGGGCCTGGGCGGCTTCAGCGTCGCCAGCCAGGCTGAAAATCTGCTGCAAATCTATCAGCAGGCCCGGTTATCTAACCCCGATCTTCGCAGTTCTGCAGCCGATCGCGATGCCGCGTTTGAGAAAATCAACGAAGCACGCAGCCCTTTACTGCCTCAGTTAGGTTTAGGCGCTGACTATACCTACAGCAACGGCTATCGTGACAGCAGCGGCCTGCACAGCAACACCACCAGCGGCACGCTGCAATTAACGCAGACCCTTTTCGATATGTCGAAATGGCGCGCGTTAACGCTGCAGGAAAAAACGGCAGGCGTACAGGACGTCACCTACCAGGTCGCGCAGCAGAATCTGATTCTTAACACCGCTACCGCTTATTTTAACGTATTGAACGCTATCGACACGCTTTCTTATACCGAAGCGCAGAAACAGTCGATTTATCGTCAGCTGGATCAAACCACGCAGCGTTTTAACGTGGGTCTGGTGGCCATTACCGATGTGCAAAACGCGCGGGCACAGTACGACAGCGTACTGGCCAACGAAGTCACGGCCCGCAACAACCTGGATAACAATCTGGAAACGCTGCGTCAGGTCACGGGCAACTACTACCTGAGCCTGGCTTCGCTGAACGTGGACAGCTTCCAGACGGAAAAACCGCAGCCGGTCAATGCGCTGCTGAAAGAAGCCGAGAGCCGTAACCTTAGCCTGCTTTCTGCTCGTCTGAATCAGGATCTGGCGCGCGAGCAGATCCGCCTGTCGGAAACCGGCCATATGCCTACGCTGGATCTGACGGCGCAAAGTGGTTTGTCGAACAGCAAATATGGCGGCAGCCGTGCCAACAGCGCGGCCTACCGGGACAGCATCAGCGGCAACAACCAGGTTGGCCTGAGCTTTACCCTGCCGCTTTATAGCGGTGGCTCGGTGACGTCGCAGGTGAAACAGTCGCAATACGCTTATGTTGCGGCCAGCGAGCAGTTGGAAAGCTCA
>DOOK01000217.1 GCA_003512805.1 Erwinia sp.
ATCATCTTGAATCGACACTACGCCAACGTTCAGCGAGGTTTCTACCACGCCTTTCATCACGTCAGAGTTGCGGATAACGCCGTTTGGCGTGCTGTTCAGCAGCGCAATAAAGGCATCGCGGCTGATGGTGGACAGCGCCTGTGGGTGAGCGGCGATATTTTCCACCACGATATTGATGTTTTTCTCTTTCAGGCCCAGCTCATTACGCAGGGTTTCCAGATAGTGCAGCGCCAGGCCCTTAAGCTGATCAAGCTTGTCGGCCGGAACGGCCAGCGTCGCCATCGCCTCTCGCGGGATAGCGTTACGCAGCGTGCCGCCGGTGAAATCCACCAGGCGCAGATCCAGCGTTTTGGCATGTGCGAACAGGAAGCGAGCCAGCAGTTTATTTGCATTGCCTAAGCCCAGATGGATATCCGCGCCGGAGTGGCCGCCTTTCAGGCCTTTCAGAATCAGCTGAATATGCTCATAGCCAGCCGGTACCGCTTCGCGGCTCAGCGGCAGCGTGGTGGTAAAATCGATACCGCCCGCGCAGCCCATATAGATTTCACCTTCCTCTTCCGAGTCGGTGTTGATCAGGATATCGGCCTGCAGCCAGCCCGGTTGCAGGCCGAAGGCGCCGACCATGCCCGTTTCTTCGGTCATTGTCAGCAGCACTTCCAGCGGGCCATGCTCGACGGTTTTGTCCGCCAGTACGGCCAGTGCGGATGCCATGCCAATACCATTATCGGCACCCAGCGTGGTACCGCGAGCCTTAACCCATTCACCATCAACCCACGGCTGAATCGGATCTTTGGTGAAATCGTGCGTGGTATCGTTGTTTTTCTGCGGCACCATATCTAAGTGCGCCTGCAGCGCGACCGGCTTGAGGTGTTCCAGACCCGGGGTGGCTGGCTTGCGGATCAGAATGTTGCCCACTTCGTCGCGGAAGGTGACAAAGCCCTGCCCGGTAGCCCAGCTCAGCACATAATTGGCCAGCTCTTCCTCATGATAGGAAGGATGCGGAATCGAGCAGATTTTAGCGAAGATATCCCACAGCGGCTGTGGTGACAGTTGAGAAAGTTCGGACACGTTAAATCTCCTGTGTCGACATCCCCGGCCAGCGGCGCGCGGGATAGTGAGCATGGGTGACAGGGTTGGTCAGTATTTGACGCAGTAAACCCAAAGAATATCATTGTTTCCAGAGGCCTGCTTAGTTCGCTTCGGCAAAAAAGCACTATCCGGGCCATCCGGTGCTGGTTTTTAGCGGCTCAGATCTCTATAATTCCGCGCAACCCATCCCATTGTACATTTTTAAGCCGTTATTACCGGCCGGGACTCCTTTTATGAGTGAAAAATACGTCGTCACCTGGGACATGCTGCAGATCCATGCCCGTAAACTGGCCCAGCGCCTGCTTCCCGTTGAGCAGTGGAAAGGCATTATCGCGGTCAGCCGCGGCGGTCTGGTTCCCGCTTCGTTACTGGCTCGCGAACTCTGCATTCGCTATGTCGATACCGTGTGCATCTCCAGCTATGACCACGACAACCAGCGTGAAATGCACGTGCTGAAGCGCGCGGAAGGCGATGGCGAAGGCTTTATCGTGATTGACGATCTGGTCGATACGGGCGGTACTGCTCAGGCCATCCGCGATATGTATCCAAAAGCGCGTTTTGTGACTATTTTCGCCAAACCGGCAGGTCGCCCGCTGGTGGACGACTATGTTGTGGATATTCCACAGAATACCTGGATTGAACAGCCGTGGGATATGGGCGTGGTGTATATCCCGCCAATCGTAAAAGGTTGATTTAGCTCAATCAAGACGCCCGGTTCCGCCGGGCGTTGCGCGTTTTACGGTTCGCGTCGACCGCCTGGCTGCTATAGAATAAGACGATTCTCCGTGTGTCGAAGGATCGTACTATGTCGCCTAAAAATCTCAGCGAAGAACTCTTTAAACCCCGCTTTAAGCATCCTGAAACCTCCTCCCTGATCCGTCGCTTGCACCATCACAAGCCGCTGCCGCTGCATTCCGCGCTGGAAGGGGAAAGCCATGCCGGTTGGTATCGGATGATTAACCGTCTGCTCTGGACGTGGCGGGGATTATCGCCGCTGGAGATTGGTGAAGTGCTGGCCAGGATCGCCAGCAGCCGTGCCGACCATACCGATGAGCAGCTGCTGGATACGGTGATTGGCTATCGCGGCGGCAACTGGATTTACGAATGGTCACAGCAGGCCGCGCGCTGGCAGGAGAAAGCCGCCTCGGCGACCACCGATGCCGAAGCGGGTCAGTGCTGGCTGCACGCCGCCAACCTGTACGGGGTGGCGGGCTACCCGCATCTTAAAGGCGACGAGCTGGCCGACCAGGCCCAGCAGCTGGCGAACCGTGCCTATGAGGAGGCCACCTCACGTCTGCCGGGCGAACTGAAAGAGCTGGAGTTCGCCATTCCCGGCGGCAGCGCCATTTATGGCTTTCTGCATATGCCGGAAAAAGTCCGCGCGCCTTATCCTACCGTGCTGATGTGCAGCAGCCTGGACTCGCTGCAAACCGATCACTATCGCTTTTTCCATGACTATCTTGCGCCACGCGGTATTGCGATGCTGACCATTGATATGCCTTCGGTTGGTTTCTCTTCAAAATGGAAGCTGACCCAGGATTCCAGTTTTTTGCATCAGCAGGTGTTAAAGCAGCTGGAAAATGTCCCGTGGGTCGACCACACCCGCGTGGCCGCTTTCGGTTATCGCTTTGGCGGCAATATTGCCGTGCGGCTGGCGTGGCTGGAGGCGCCGCGACTGCGCGCCGTGGCCTGTTTGGGGCCGGTGGTGCACAGTTTGCTGTGCGACAGTGCGCTCCAGGACAGTATTCCTGAAATGTACATGGACGTGCTGGCGAGCCGGCTGGGCATGGCGACGGCTGCCGATTCGGCGCTGCGGGTCGAGCTGAGCCGCTACTCGCTGAAAACGCAGGGGCTGCTGGGCCGCCGCTGTCCGACGCCGATGCTGTCTGCATACTGGCCAAACGATCCCTTCAGCCCGGCGGAGGAATCGAAGCTGATTGCCACTTCCTCGCTCGACGGGAAGCTGATGCCCATCGCACTTTCGCCTGCATTGAGCAACTTTGATAAAGCATTACGTGATATTGTTGACTGGTTAGCTAAACGATTAACACGCTGAGTGGCTAAATATTAACACCTGGCGAAAACTAACGGGCTCAACAAAGGAGTTTTAACAATGGCGTTACCGAGTGGGCATCCCAAAAGCCGCTTAATGAAGCGTTTCGGCACATTAGGACCTTATATTCGCGAGGCCAAATGTGTGGATGAGCGTTTCTTCTTCGACTGTCTGGCCGTTTGCGTCAATGTGAAACCTGCACCGGAACTGCGTGAGTTCTGGGGCTGGTGGATGGAGCTGGAAGCACAGGAAGATCACTTTACCTATGAGTATCACTTCGGCCTGTTCGATAAAGAGGGCAACTGGAAGCCTTCGGCAATTAAAGGAAAGGAAAACAACGAACGCCTGGAAGAGACGCTGCGTAATTTCCACGTGCGTCTGAAAGCCCTGCTGGAAGAGCTGGAGCTGGGCCTGAAACCCGCTGCGGATTTTGCTGACGAGCCGGTAAAGCTGACTGCATAAAAAAGAAGATGCAGGGCGACGCTTATCGCCCTGTGCCTTTTCCGGCCTGCATAAAAAAAGGCTGGCAATAGCCAGCCTTTACTTACAGACACATAACGAGGGGCACAGCCACCGCATCCGTGCGGCTCACATTTAAATCAGAACTGGTAAGTAACGCCTACCGCCACAATATCGTCGGTATTCTGCGCCAGCTTATTATCGTCATCCAGCAGGTTGATTTTATAATCAACAAACGCAGACATATTTTTATTGAAGTAGTAAGTCGCGCCCACGTCCGCAAATTTATAAATATCCGCATCGCCCACGCCGTTTTCAATCTCTTTCGCTTTGGTCTGGACATAGGCCAGAGAAGGACGGAAGCCGTTATCGAACTGATACTGCGCCACCAGCTCAATGTTTTGCAGATAGTTAGCGTAGCCGCTGACGGCAACGTTAGCGTTATTGATGCGTGCCGTGCCGCTGATAGGCGACATATTGCGCGTTTCGGCGTAGGTCGCTGCCAGGTAGACGCTGTTGTTGTCATATTTCAGGCCGGTCGCCCAGGCATCTGCCTTGTCGCCACGGCCATAAGCGCTGGCCTGCTGACCGTTGGTGCGGTCGGAAGAGGAGATGGCACCGTTGATAGTCAGGCCCTGCATCAGCGTATAGGCTACCGATGCCGCCATGCCGTCGCCGTTAGAGGTGGCGTTGGAGCGGGTGCTGCTTTCGTTTTTGCCCTGATACTGCAACGCAAATTTTAATCCGTCGACCAGGCCAAAAAAGTTAGTGTTGCGGTAGGTTGCCACGCCGTTAGTACGGGTCAGCATATAGTTATCGGCTTTGGTGTACGCGGTGGCACCAAATTCCGGCATCATATCCGTATAGGCTTCCACGTCGTAAATCAGCCCATAGTTACGGCCATAGTCGATGGAGCCGTAGTCGCCGAATTTCAGACCGGCAAATCCTAAACGCGTCTTGGTGCCGGTGGTGCCGTCGCTTTCGGCATTATTTAGCGGCACATGGTATTCCCACTGGCCGTAGCCGGTCATCAGATCGTTAATTTGTGTCTGGCCTTTAAAGCCAATACGCACATAAGATTTGTCGCCGTCATTGTTGTCGGCGTCGCTCATATAATGCATGGCTTTTACTTTGCCGTAGAAATCGAGTTTATTACCGTCTTTATTATAAATTTCTGCGGCCTGGGCTGCTGTGGTCATAGCCAGAGCGGCGGTCAGGATTGCCAGTGCGCTTTTCTTCATTATTGTTGTTCCCAAATGAGTAAAATTTTTAAAATGGCCCGATGACGTTGGTCGGGGCACGAACGTTTTACCGTGAGGAGATGAAACTTTTATTACGTTTATTCTCACTTCTTGTTAATTCCCCGTTTCTGAACTAACGCTTTAGCCGTTGTTTTTCTGCCTTTTCGGGTGACGGCTGTTGGCTTCCTGCACTACACCTGATAAAACGTCTTCTTCACCTTTTTAAAGCTATGGCAGGAAAAAATGAGCAGCAGCCAGACCCTGGTGGTCAAACTGGGGACCAGCGTATTAACCGGCGGATCGCGTCGGCTGAACCGGGCACATATTGTCGAACTGGTGCGCCAGTGCGCGCAGCAGCACGCGGCAGGCCATCGGATTGTGATCGTTACCTCAGGCGCCATGGCCGCCGGACGTGAGCACCTCGGCTACCCGGAGCTGCCGCCGACCATCGCCTCAAAGCAGCTGCTGGCTGCGGTGGGGCAGAGCCGGTTGATCCAGCTGTGGGAGCAGCTCTTTTCCATCTATGGTATCCATATCGGCCAGATGCTGCTGACGCGTGCCGATCTGGAAGATCGCGAGCGCTTTCTGAACGCGCGCGACACGCTGCGTGCCTTGCTGGATAACCATATCGTGCCGGTTATCAACGAAAACGATGCGGTAGCCACGGCGGAGATCAAAGTCGGCGACAACGACAACCTGTCCGCGCTCGCCGCCATGCTGGCCGGCGCTGACAAGCTGCTGTTGCTGACCGATCAGGCCGGTCTGTTTACCGCCGATCCGCGCAATAATCCTCAGGCGGAGCTGATCCGTGACGTGCACGGCATTGACGATGCGCTACGCGAACTGGCAGGTGGCAGCGTCTCTGGTCTGGGAACCGGCGGCATGGCAACCAAGCTGCAGGCCGCCGACGTGGCCTGTCGCGCCGGCATTGATACCATTATTGCTGCCGGTAGCCGCGCGGGCGTGATTGGCGATGTCATTGACGGCAAGCCGGTCGGCACCCGCTTTCACGCGCTGCAAACGCCGCTGGAAAACCGTAAGCGCTGGATTTTCGGCGCGCCGCCTGCGGGTGAAATCACCGTGGACGATGGCGCGCTGGCCGCGATGCTGGAACGCGGCAGCTCGCTACTGCCAAAAGGCATTCGTGAAATCAGCGGCAACTTCTCGCGCGGCGAAGTGATCCGCATTCGTAGCCTGGAAGGGCGCGACGTGGCACATGGCGTTTGTCGCTACAATAGCGATGCAATGCGAATGATAGCCGGGCACCATTCCCAGCAGATTAGCGAAATTTTAGGCTATGAGTATGGCCCGGTCGCGGTTCACCGGGACGATATGATCGTCAGTTAAGGAGCAGCAGATGCTTGAAGAAATGGGTAAAGCCGCGAAAGCCGCTTCATACCAGCTGGCGGTACTCTCTACCGCGCAAAAAAACCAGGTCCTGATGACCATTGCGGATCGTCTGGAAGCGCAGAGCGCGGATATCCTTGCTGCCAACGAACTGGACCTGGCGGACGCCCGTAAAAACGGCCTGAGCGAGGCGCTGTTGGACCGCCTGATGCTGAATCCCGCCAGGCTACAGGGCATGGCGAACGACGTGCGTCAGGTTTGCCATCTGGCCGATCCGGTCGGCGTGGTAATGGATGGCGGCGTGTTGGACAGCGGCCTACGCATTGAGCGTCGGCGAGTGCCGCTGGGCGTGGTGGGCGTGATTTATGAAGCGCGGCCAAACGTCACGGTGGATGTCGCCTCGCTGTGCCTTAAAACCGGCAATGCCGCTATTTTGCGTGGCGGCAAAGAGACGTATCGTACCAATGGCGCCACCGTTCGCGTTATTCAGGATGCGCTGAAGCAGCACGGTCTGCCAGCTGGCGCCGTACAGGCGATTGAAAGCCCGGATCGCGAGCTGGTCAATCAGCTACTAAAGCTGGATCGCTACGTTGATATGCTGATCCCGCGCGGCGGTGCTGGCCTGCATAAGCTGTGCCGCGAGCAGTCAACCATTCCGGTGATTACCGGCGGTATCGGCGTTTGCCATATTTTTGTCGATCGGGATACGGACGTGTCGGCAGCGTTAAACGTGATTGTAAATGCCAAAAAACAGCGCCCCAGCGCCTGTAACTCCGTTGAAACGTTGCTGGTGCACTCGGCAATTGGCGAGGCGTTCCTGCCTGCGTTGAGCGCGCGTATGCAGCAAGAAGGTATCAGCCTACACGCCGATCCGCATTCGCTGCCGCTACTGCAGCAAGGCCCGGCGGAAGTCAGCCCGGTAACAGAAGAGCAGTATCGTGACGAATGGCTGGCGCTGGATCTTAACGTCAGGCTGGTGGACGGTCTTGACGATGCTATCGCGCATATCCGTGAATATGGCACGCAGCACTCCGATGCGATCCTGACGCGTAGTATCGTGAACGCAGAGCGCTTTGTTAACGAAGTGGATTCTTCTGCGGTATATGTTAACGCCAGCACGCGCTTTACCGATGGCGGGCAGTTTGGTTTGGGCGCGGAAGTGGCGGTCAGCACCCAGAAGCTGCACGCGCGTGGCCCGATGGGGCTGGAAGCGCTGACCACCTATAAATGGGTTATTTTCGGCAACGATACCGTGCGCAGTTGAGGGGACAAGCCACAGGGAAGTGGCTTACACTCAGGACAGGACTGAACCAGAAAGAACATGCTGATAGCGACGTTTTCTCACCCGGAACGAACGTGCAGAGGGTGAGCTTTCCCCACCCGGAAGGAACGTGCTGATGGTGATCTTTTTCACCCAGAAGAAACGTGAGAACAGTGAGCTTTCCCCACCCGGAAGAAGCGTGCGGATGGTAATCTTTTCTCACCCAGAAGAAGCGTGCGGATGGTGATCTTTTCTCACCCAGAAGAAGCGTGCGAACAGTGAGCTTTCCCTACCCAGAAGGAATGTGCTGATGGTAACCTTTTCCCAATTGCTTCCCTTTGCGGCGATCGCTTTGGGGCTGGTCCTGACTCCAGGCCCGAATATGATTTATTTGCTTTCCCGCTCCCTGTGTCAGGGTCGCCGCGCGGGCCTGGTGTCTTTGTGCGGCGTGGCGCTGGGGTTTATTTTTTATATGGTCTGCGCCGCGCTGGGGATTACCGTGCTGATTATGGCGGTACCGCTGGCGTATGAGACGCTGCGCATCGCGGGCGCCTGTTATCTGCTTTATATGGCCTGGCAGGCTGTTTTTGGCGGTAAGTCTCCCTTTACGTTACGCGATTTACCGCCTGACAGTCCCCGCAAGCTATTTATGATGGGCCTGCTGACCAACCTGTTAAATCCTAAAGCCGCTGTTATTTACCTGACGCTTCTGCCGCAGTTTATCAGGCCAGAACAGGGAAACGTATTAGCTCAGTCCTTGCAGTTGGGTTTTACCCAAATTACCCTCAGCCTGCTGGTCAACGGCCTGATTATTTTTACGGCAGGGGCCATCGCTGGCTTTCTGGCGCAGCGCCCCACGTGGCAAAAGCTTCAGCGCTGGCTGATGGGCACGGTGCTGACCGGGCTGGCGGTGCGGATGCTGCTGGAAGGGCGAAAGTAGAGGGTAAAGATAGATTGGCTCCGGGTGAATAAGCCGGGAGCAGGTGTGAAACAGGTGAGGCTGCCCAAATAATAAAAGGGCAGGGAAAACAGCCTGCAGGGAAAAATGATGCTATCGTTAACCTTTGATTATAAAGTCATCATTTAGTCTGCAGGTGCTTGACTCCGCGACAGGTTTTTTTTAACGTAGTGCCCGCAGTATCCTCTCTGAAAGCCGATATAGCTCAGTTGGTAGAGCAGCGCATTCGTAATGCGAAGGTCGTAGGTTCGACTCCTATTATCGGCACCAGTAAAATCAATCCCTTACACATCATTAGTGCCATCCCTGTTTTCCATGTGGGACAGATTTGGGACACAGGCGCCAAAAATAGCGTCAATTTGTTTCGCGTGCTCCGTTAAATGGTTCGGAGCCAGATACGCCTACCGGCGAACCCTCTTAATTAATTCCCTGCTACTCCCTTGCTCCAGAAATAATATTGGCACTTCCGCCCGGACTAACCAACTGGCCTTGTCTAACCTGAAACATGGCGTTTTGCCTGCTTATTACGCCAGATCGTTAGCGATAGTGCGGATGCATCCCGCCCCAAGCCTGCTTCTAAATTATTTTGCTCTCCTTTAAACCCACGTTACTATCAGCCAGCCCGGATGCGATGTATGGTAGCAATACACCATCAACGGACATTAAGCTGACCGCCTTCAAGCTCATGCCGTCAGGATAGTTTTGCACTGCAAAGTGTTTAACGGCAAACCCTATTATCTTCTGACTTCATATCCTTGCTTTTGAGGCTATCAATGAACAAGAGTTATAAAAATATTGGAACGCTTATTCGGGTGTTTTTTGGCCAGGACTACGATTTGTTTGGCGAAACGTTAGAAGAAGTGCTGGACAGTTACTTAGAGACTGAGAACCCAAAAATAGTAATGAAAGCCTGTCAGGAGGCGGAAAATTTACTGTCGTTAAATGATGAATCACTTACAGAGGCGTTTAAAACCATCAGTCAGGGTGAGTTCTATCCTGAACCCTGGGGAGAAACCGTACGCTCTTTTCTGGAAAAGTTAAAAAGCCATTTACGCACCAGACTTTACCTTCCTTGATTAACGGGCCATGTGGACCGTGAGTAGAGTTTTTGGCTCGTGAATGGCAGATAATAAGAGGGGGCGTAAGAAGTGTTCAGGCGATGTACGCTCCCATCAATGTGTATAGCTTTGTGTATAAATAGCCTTTATTTTTTTGAGTTTATTTATCATCTACTTATGTTATGGTGTTTGTTCCTCTTATCACCATTCATTCTTCACCTCAGTTTTACTGAAGTCCACCAAAACCCCGTATAATAACTATGCGATAGCCCGAGGAAATCACCTTCGGATGGCTAAACAGCATGCTCCCCCAGCCTGAAAGGGAGAACGTAAAGCATGGTTCATTTGATGCCACCTGGAAGCGAATATCGTTACAATAGCGTATCTACGGGCGCACGTAATAAGTGGCTTCGCTGTTCAACCATTATTGATGGCTTTAGCATCATAAGGGATACCACATGGCTTTATCTGGGTTCAATCCTGAAAAAAAGTTGCCAGGCTATGCCGTTGCAAGGATGGCAGGGCATGGCGCAGCAGACTTTGCTGTCAACGCGCTCAGCACTGACATGGACTGCAACCGCAACTTTTATCAAGCAGGTATTATCTGTTCTGAAGGCTCCCAGCGTTATCTGGTAAGACCCGGCCAACGACATCCAAACAGACAAAGCGGTATCGTAAAGCATATAATAAACCCGGGTATGAGTAATAAAGACATTAAGGGCGTAATTTGCGCCGGACTTTACCCTAAATGCTCCCCTGGCGCGCCGAGACAAGTAGAGATAACCCGGCAAAGGGGGCAAGTCGTCACCAGCGCCGCGACACTGACTGGAAGCGCGGGTAGTGATATGATTGCTGCGCCAGGAAATGGTCAATACGTCGTCGGCACCATACAGTTATTGGCGGTGTTCTGATGCGATTTCTGCCTCTGTTAACCGGTAGCATTTTTTGTGAACTCTTACAGCATGGTCGGAAAACCGAAAGCGCTATTAAAAGCCATGACACGCACCTGCTAACTCACTTTACACCCGCACTAGAGCGTTATTTTTCCCAGCAGCCCGGTAAGTTTCCCCAGCTGAATGCGCTGTCGGTAGCGACATTGCTCCCGCTATTTCTGATAGCTTTTGCTTTTAACCTGCTTCACTTCCTTCACGCTTTACCCGGTTTATCACCGCCGCTACATGCATTGAGCTTTTTTGTACCGTCACTGATAATGATCGCCGCGCTATTAACCACAAGCGCGCTTCTGGCTCGCGGTTTTACGATGGGACTGACTGGATTCTTATCTCTGTTTCTGCTGCTGTTAGCGCTGACGGTATTGCAGGGGCTCCATCAGTTGCTGGCCGGAACCGGGAGAGGATGGCCGCTGGCGATTGCCGCCTTTGCACTACTCGGTTGCCGAATACTGTTTAATAGCCGGGGATTTGTGCTGTTTACGATTTATTGCCGCACCCAACGTCTGTCCGCCGTAATGAGAAAAATGCGCCTGAAAAGCCATTAACCTCTTTTATTAATGTATGAAGTTCTGGTCCCCTGGAATAAGATGAGGTATTTACCCCAATAGCGGCAAGCTGGCTGATAAGCACAGGATACGTGGTAAAAAGGGTATCTGAAGTGGGTAATGAAGGCTCTTATAAAAAGTTAGCGATAATTCCCATTTTATTCTAAATTTACAGAGTGAACAGGCTGACTCGATAGTTTTCTACCGTTTCCGATAAGTTTTAACGCTTACAGTTTTTATTATGAAAAGTATAACTCAATTAAAATTATCGAAAATTAAATATAAATGCGGATCTGCACTCATAGCAGACCGGGTTAGCCTTTGGTCTGCCGAAAGTGTACATTTTAAACCTTATTTTCCAAAAATTAATTATTGCTGGGAGAAGGCATTTTCCATAACCGGCCAAGACGTAAATCCCATTCCGCAGGCGAGAATTTCAGCTGGCCGCTTTCAGGCGTGAGGGTGATTTCACTAAAGTAAACTTCCTCTTTTTCAACCATCAAATCGATCCTACAATAATCAAAGTCAGTCGCCAGTCTCGCTGCGATGTCAAGAATATCGTCCAGGGCGTGGGGTTTCTCAATGGCAAAGGGCGTGTTGCCATAGCCGAGTGTAAAAGGTTGCAGCATCCAGCCAGGGTTATAAACATTAACAAACTGTTCACCGCTTACCCAGGTAAAATCGGCCTCAATAAACATAGGCTTACTGTGAAAACAATGTACTCTGAACATCTCAGGAGTAATATCCTGTTTTTTTCCTTCGAAAACATTGAGCATTCGTTCAACCATGATTTTTGGTTGGATGTTTTTATACTGCCATTCGCGGTTTGTATAATAAGGATTCATACGCAACCGTCGATTGAAATGACGGATAAGGTCACTTTTATTGAGCTCACGCTTATTTTTGCAAATGATGGCGCTGCCGCTATCATGGTTGCACTTGATGACAAACGAATCTGGAAGATTGTCCAGATCGCTGAGATTCAACTTATCCAGGACAGCAATCAGTGGAACCAGGTGTTTGTCACCTACTCGCATTTCCACATAAGTCCTTACGGCAATTTTATCCGCAATAACTGTTAAAAAGTCATCACGATTAAAAACCATCCGGTAGTTTATTTTTTCATTGAGTGTTAAAGGTAGCGATAAATCTAACTCCTTCTTAAGTATTTTTCGGAATTTCTTAAGGCGATATTGTTCGTCGGAAATAAATAAAGTCCTTAATGCCCGTAGTTTGTATTCGAATATTTTATATTGTTGCTTTAACATTATCTTCACCTGTTAGCATAAAAAATGACAATACAGAAGAAGTGTCAAAGAACGGTCAAAATTATATAGAGGTTTTGTCAATGCCAGAAAATTAATGTCCAGGTGTGCTCAATTTTTGCATGTGAGAACTTATTAAGTGAGACAGTAAAGTCCTGCCCTTTACAAACAATATTTTTAATATGTTATTATAACTATGCATGTCAAAAGGTATAAAATGCACCAACGTCAAAGGTCAGGTAATCATCTTTTTCAACAACAGGACTATATCTTACGTGGTTTGCCAGGGTGGTATAGTGCAGGTCCGCATAGGCAGACCAGTTTTGATCGAATGTGTGTTGCCAGTTTATAGCGTAATCAACACTGCTTGATCCTCCGTCCGGCGTAAACTGTTTAAATCCTGTATCTGCACTTTGCTTATCGGTCACACCGAACCAGGTATTGTTATAGCGTGCATCTCCATAGTTGCGAATATTACTGACCAGGAGCGTATCGCTGTCACTATGAAACAGAATAACATTGAGTCCGATGTTGTACAAAACCCCCTGAGAATCCGTCAGCGGGGCGATAACATTTCCTTCAAATCCAATCCAGGGGGTCATCCACCACCCCAAAGTTGTTGTTGAGCTGGCTGTCGTTTTTATTTTACCCATGCCTTTGAGATGGCTGGAACCCGACTCAAACCATGCACTATCATCATCCTTTCGTCCCCACGCATACCCCAGAGCCTGCCCAAGATATAAGCCATTATTAAAGGAATACGTTAGCCCAACACCTTTAGCGGAATTCGCGAACCAGATACCTTTTGTCCAGTCAAAATAGGGTGCAATCGTAGAATTGTACTTATCCGATCCCATGTATTTCGGAGCATACTTAGTTCCAACACCCACGGTAATATCAGATTTCTTTATGTCAGGTTCGGCGTGAGTTGCAAACGAAAGTAACAATATTGTCGGTAGGGTGGTATTTAATTTCTTCATAAAGATCCCGGAATGAATTATGCTTCTTAACAGGTTCGGAAGTATGCGCAAAAATAATCAAGAACTCTGCAAGAGTTAATCAAGGTTTAATCAAGGTGGCTATGTGAAACGTGTCTTAATTATTGAAGACGATCTGGATGCCGCGAATGTACTTGAGGCTTATCTTAAACGAGAACAATTCCAAACCTCGATTGCCAGTGACGGGAAGCGTGGGCTGGACCTGGTCTTCAGCTGGAAGCCCGATATCATTCTTCTCGATGTGATGTTGCCGTCCATGAGTGGGACCGACGTGCTGATGGCGGTGAGAAGGCGCAGCGACATTCCGGTGGTCATGATTACGGCGATCGGTGAGGGAGCAGACAAAATTAGTGCGCTTCGTTATGGTGCCGATGACTATGTCGTTAAACCCTACAATCCGGGAGAAGTTATTGCTCGCGTTCATGCCGTTCTGCGGCGTTACTCGGGACAGCATAGCGGGAATATTCTTCAGTTCAGAAATATAAAAGCCGATATAGATTCCATGATAGTGACCGTGCAAAACGAGGGCGAATCTCCTTTGCCGTTGGATCTGACGCCGACAGAACTCTCACTGTTGATGACATTCCTGAAATCGCCCTCTAAAGCCTTTACGCGTCAGGCATTACTGGAGGCCTGCCTTCCGGACAGTGATGCTCTTGAACGGGTAGTTGATACCCATATTTATAATTTACGTAAAAAACTTGAAGCCGTCGGCCTGACTACTTTGCTGATTAATGTCAGGGGAATTGGTTACAGGTTTGCTAACTCATGAATAAAAAAGGGTTTACGCTAAAAAATGAAAACGGTTCCTTGTGGAACTGGATCTGCCGCAAGGTAATTTCGCTAGCCATCGGCAGTATCATTCTTATCGCTTTCTGTATGTGGCTGCGTTTTTATATTGATAATCTATGGCATGAGTATCTCATGCCTGATGCGGTCAGAACCGAGCTGGCAAAGTTGGTTAAAAACCCAGAGCAGAATATCAGCCTCTTTCATGCGATCATCGATCGGTGGTACGGCGTTGATTACTGGAAACCGGTAATGCGCATAACGGACTGGCTGATTCTGGCAGTGCTTGTGCTCATTGTTACACCTGCTATTTTTATGCTGACTCTGCGAACAGCGCGCCCTTTGTCAGAACAGATAAGCGCGTTGGCTAATGCCGCTAAATATGTCTCTCAGGGGAGGTTCGGTGCGAAAGTCAGCATACCCGAGCAGCTTCCTCTGGAGCTACGCAGCCTTAGCGAAAATTTTAACGGGATGTCGATGCAGCTCGAACGTTATGATAACGAGCTCAAAAAATCACATGTCGCTATGGCTCATGAACTTCGCTCTCCCCTGACCGCCGCGATGGGAAGACTTCAGGGAATAATAGACGGGGTGTTTGAACCTAACGAAACACAGCTGAAAATGGTCATGCAGCAACTTAATGAGTTAAACCGGCTGGTTGAAGACCTGCATTTTCTAAAACTTGCTGATGCCGGCCAGTTAAATCTGAATATTGTTCCCGTCAGTTTGAATGAAATTGTCAGGGAAAAAGTCGCCTGGGTTGCGCCTTCTGCAGATAAAGTCGGCATAACTATCACACACACCCAGAATCTGATAATTAATGGTATGGCTGACCCCTATCGTATAGGGCAAGTTTTTCTGATACTGATGGATAATGCACTCCATTATGCCGCTGAGGGTAGGGTACTTAATATCAGTTATGAATCTTCTCACGACAGCGTTTCAGTTGTTTTCAGTGATAAGGGGCCGGCCGTGCCGGATGAGCTGCTTGAGGATATTTTCACTCCGTTTGTTCGGGAAGAGGTTTCCCGTTCCAGGCACTCAGGTGGGTCAGGTCTGGGGCTTTCTATCGCACGGGCGATATGTAAGGCACAGGGTGGAAGTCTGACTGTTAAAAAAAATAAAAATGGTGGGCTTGCTTTCAAAGTGTCGTTGAACAAGCATTAATATTTGGGGATGTTGATGGTCCCTTCATAAAACACCTGCTGAATCTTGAGAATTCTCTGATTAAATACAGGGTAAACGGGAGTTTGCTATGTATTTGATTTTTGAGTGTGCAAGTCTTTTTTTTAATAAAGTTATTGTTAAACACGCCTGCATTATCGCAGGCGCAGCGTTTTGCTTCATCATTCAGTTCATTGTCGTGATTTTTTATCACCCGATTTCTACCCGGCGTGACCATAGATACACTAAAAGTAAAAGGCTGTAATTTAAAGGCTGATGACTTTCCCGGTCTTTATCGCGCTGGCCCATCTTAATTTATATTCCCATTCCTTTTCATACAATCCGATAGAGAAGATCATTTCTTTGTTTTCATTAAAACATAATGCTCGTGCATCTGAAATATTAGTCCACATAAGCATGCTGCCAGGGCTGAAGGCGGAATATCTGGGGTCAACCCCGCCATTAGGCACGTCAAAATAGACCATGCTGTTACTGTTTGCACTGAACACCAGATCAATAGCACAAGGCGTATCAGCATAGAACAAGACGTTCCCAAAAATTAAATGAGGCACTACGGTTAAGAGTTCCGCTATCTTTGCTTCATCATAACAGCGCACAGAGTCTGCAAACCGTAATTTAAAGAGCCTGACGTACAAGCTGGCTATTTCTTTTGGCGATAAATCTGACAGGCGGTAACAGCTTCCCCCCTGGGCCATAAACTTCCTTAATTCTCCATTGCGCTTCTTTATCGTTTTATCTGAGAACGAGTCTTTAATGCGGCATATTTTCCCCTTCGTTCGGTGGAAGTAGGTTGCATTATGAATGCCTTCGCGATGACGTGATGATAAACGGTTTGTCCTGTCCGGAAGCCAGAGTTTATTTTCTGACGATGCAGGGAATAATACTTCATCAAATGATACAGGGTATTCCCGCCATACATTCAACCCTATCTGATTGTTATCGATAACAAAATAAGCTGCGCTTGTCTCACCGTGATGAGGGTAATGCCAGAAAGAAATGTTTCTCAGGCCTTTTTTCATAAAAAAAGCGATGATATCAGGGTGCATGTTTATACTGCCTCCGAATTTCTGGTAGGTTTCAGCATAAATATCGTAGCTACAGGGTTCCCACCCTAACAGTGAATGCTTCAAACTCATCTTAATTACCTGGGTTATAAATAGTGTTTAAATAGCATTGTCCCCGCCGATTACGGAAAAGAGTTTTACGCTCTGAATCAGATATTTGAACCGCACATCAAACATCTGTTTACGTAAAGTCAGCAGGTCATTATTTTTTATCAATAAATCTTCATTGCTTATCTGACCGGCATCCCGCGTTTTCTCCGTCATGCGATATTGCTCTTTGCCCGTGTCGTAAAGCTTCGCTGTTTGAATGAATAGTCTGTTCAGTGAGGACTGCCCGGCCAGCGCGTCCGACACCTCTCTGAACGCCTGTTTTATGGCCTTCTGATAATTGACGATTTCAATCTTATTATTCAGTTCCGCCAGGCTGAGGTTGCCCTGGTTTTTACCCCCGTCGAAAACAGGAAGCGTGATCGTTGGAACGAAGTTCCAGTAAGCGGTGCCCCCTGACAACAACTGGCTCATGGCGGCCGTAGAGGATCCCCCTTCAGCGGTGAGAGAAATTGACGGGAAAAAGGCTGCCCTTGCCGCCCCTATACGGGCATTTGCCGCTTTTAACTGGTACTCAGCGGCAATAATATCGGGGCGTTTTAGCAGAACCGCAGACGGGGTTCCGGCTTTCAGTAGCGGAAATGTCCAGTTATGATCAAGAGATACATTGAACAGCGAGTCGGGAAGAGGAGCACCGACAAGTAGCTGGAGTAGGTTAATATCCTGTTGCGCCTGTAACTTTGTCTGAAGCAACGCTGACTGCGCGTCGTTCACTGCGTTGTCGGCATCCATCAAGGTATTTTTAGTCAGACCACCAGCAGAAAATGCCTGTTGTTGCATGTGGCGAAGTTGCAGGGTATTTTTCAGCTTCTGACAGGCTATAGCCATGTCTTCCCGATCGTTGATATATTTTAGATAGGCGCTAACTACCTGCTCAATAAGGCTTATTTTTAGGGATCTTGATCCCGCCGCGGCTGAGAGGTAGTCATTCAGCGACGCTTCTCTGAGACTGCGTAAACGGCCCCAGAAGTCTACCTCCCAGGATGCCGAAACCAGTTTTACATCGTACTGATGGTAGGTTACCGGGCTGGTAATCACGCTCTCAAAAATCCCGGCAGGTTCGTGTGCGGCACTTTTTTCTGCCGTCAGGTTGATACCTGGCAGCCAGGACAAATTGTCGACGCCATGCTGCACCCCTGATTTTTTCAGGTTAAGCGCGGCGAGTTCGAGGTCTTTGTTGTTTTCAATAGTCAGTTTGATCAGTTGCTGAAGCTTACTGTCACTGAAAAATGGCCCGCTCAAAGCCTGTGTATTAACACCCTCTGCGGGGCTGTCTTTATATGACCAGGAAGCGGGCAAAGTCGTCTCTGGTCTGTGGTATGCCGGTTCCAGATTACAGCCTGAAAGTAACAGCGATGTTATTACCGTGATGGCTGACGTATAAAGCTTTATGGATACCGGAACCACTGTTTTACTCCTGTTGCCCGTTAAGTGTTATGCCGGCCACCAGACGCGCCCGCCAGAATAATTATCCCGACCTCTGTCAATGCGCTATCAAGGGTAATACAAGGGAAAGGCAATATGCGCGGAATTTTTACGGTAATGCACATCGGTTTATCATTCCTTGATAAACCCTGAAATGTTCCTTGTTCATTATACGTTTAGATGCGGTTATAAAATTCACCGAGAACCGCACAATGCCCTATCTGAATCATCTTTTAAAAAGTTGTCATCCGTTTTTAAAACGGTCTTTGATGACCTTGTTCATTTTCTTTTCTCTGGTCCTTGCCGGATGCGATAAGCCAGTCCATGAAAGCTCTCAGCCACGTCAGGTGCGGATCTGGATTGCCTCGCAACAGCCTCTGCCAGCCACGACATGGACAGGTATCCTTCAGCCAGCGGCAGAGGTGAGTTTGCAATTCCGTGTGGATGGCAGACTGGCCATCCGGGCTGTGGAGGTGGGCAGCAAAGTCAAAAAGGGGCAGGTCGTGGCCACGCTGACCGGTTCACAAAGTCATGAGGACAGGATAGCTGCGCTTGCAGAGTATCAGGAGGCGCTGGCGGCTGAACATAAGGGACAACTGGAGCTGGAGCGAATGCAAAAGCTCTATTATATTGGCACCGCTTCACGTGCACAGTTGGAGGAAGCCCGGGCATCGATGGCGACATTGATGGCCCGTAAAATTCGCGCGCAGGCGCAAAAATCAGCTGCACTGAATGAGTCGGGTTTCAGCTATTTGACGTCCCCATTTGATGGCGTGGTAACGCTGTTTGCCCCCTCTTCAGGGCAAAATGTTGCTGCAGGACAGGACATTATCAAAATTGCTTCTTGTACTGTGGAAGTTCAGTTCAGCGTTCCTGTTCAGACGAGTACCCGTTTGCATCCCGGTGATGCTGTATCGGTTAATATTGACAATAATCAGTTTGAAGCCCGGGTACGCTATCTTTCTCCCCAGCTCGACAAGGTGACACGTACCAGCCTGGTGCGGGCGACGCTGGAGGCCTCCAGCCCTGCGGCCGTCATGGGTCGTGCTGTCACTGTAGCTCTGAAGACCTCCGATAAATTGTATTTTCCCGTCCCGGCATCCTCTCTGACACGTTCAGGTAATCACCCTGCGGTATTCGTTGTGGCTAGCGGGACAAACAAACTTGAATTACGTCAGGTGGTTATCGATCGCTATACGGCCGACAACGTCTGGGTTTCAGCCGGGCTTGCGCCGGGTGATCGAGTGGTGTCAGCGGGCGCTAACACGCTGGAAAATGGGGAAAAAGTGGTGGTTCCCTCCGGAGTGACGAAATGAATAACACTAAGTTTAATCTTTCGTCGTGGGCGCTGACGCATCAACAGCTGGTCAGCTTCCTGCTCCTCATCATCATGGCCTGTGGCTATCTTTCTTTTACTTCATTGTTACGCGATGAGGATCCTGCTTTTACCATTAAAAAAGCCCTTATCAGTACGAAGTGGCCCGGGGCGACACCGCAAGAAATGGTCGATCTGGTCACCGATCCTATTGAAAAGTCCGTCCAGGAATTACCATGGTTTGACAGCGTAGAAAGTCAGACCAGGCAGGGGTCTACCGAAATTACGGTAAACCTCCGGGATGATACACCGCCCGATCAGGTCAAAGTTGTCTGGCAGCAACTGAGAAAGAAGATGCGGGACATTACGGTGTTGCTTCCAGAGCAGGCCGGTTCCCCGGTGGTTAATGATGAATACGATGCCACTTACGGGACGATTTTCGGTATCACCACAGACGGTTTTAGCGTCAGCGAAACGCGGGATATTGTTGATAACATCCAACGCCAGTTCAGAAGCGTTAAGGATATCGGAAAAATAATACAGATAGGCATTCCAAACGAACAGGTGGTGCTCAGTTTCTCCGCACGCCAGATAGCCGCTATGGGCATCTCGCCTGATGACATTATCTCGGCTGTCAGGGACAACAACGCGGTTACCCCCTCAGGTACGTTGCGAACAAAAGACGATCGCGTCAGTGTGGATGTTACCGGGAATCAACTGACGGAAGAAACGCT
>DOOK01000090.1 GCA_003512805.1 Erwinia sp.
TCGATCGGCGGCCCCGCTAACGCTGCGGGTTTCATAGATAGCGGTAAAAACGCGCACAAGATTAAGATCCAGCATGGCCACCTCTATAGAGACTATCTATTAACGAAGATTAAAATTATCTATTTGAACTATTTTACACTTCTTTATATCCTTCCGGCAAATTTTGATAAGTTACGAATTTTGTTGCATATCTAAATTTAACTAATAAAAACATATAGATATAATATTACATCGTGGAATGGCGGCGTCATATGCAGGTGCCGCAGCAGGAGAAAGTCAGTGAAAGGTGAAATCGTAGACGTCATTATCGACTGGATTGAAGCGCATCTGGACGATGGACTGAATATTGAGGCCGTGGCCGCGCGTTCTGGTTATTCTAAATGGCACTTACAACGTGCTTTTAAAGAGAAAAAAGGCATGACGCTGGGCAGTTTTATTCGCTATCGGCGCCTGGATGAGGCGGCAAAAAGCCTGGTGACCTCCCATAAAACCATCATGACCATTTCTATGGATTTAGGGTTCTCTTCCCAACAATGTTTTCAGCGCGTTTTCAAAAAGCACTTTAACGTGACGCCAAGAGATTATCGTAATCAGCATCGCGAGCTGCACTGAATTCGCGCATCCCTGAATAAACACACCTATGAAAAAATATGCTCTTCTTATTGCGCTGGTCATAAGCGGAAACGGTCTTGCTGCCGTTTCCGTCCGGCCAGCTGGCGTGCAGACGGCTACCCTGTGTGAGCCGGGTTTATGCCTGCAGCCCGTTCGGGCCGGTGATGAACTGGTACGAGGGATGGGCGGCATTGACCGCCAGGCGCGTCGGGTGCTTGAACCCGTATCGGCAGGCATGTTGGTCGATTGGGTGGAATAAATCTGTAAAATTCCCCGACGCCGAGGGGGGCCGTGAAAAATTTAACATTCCATCAGGTATACTACCGCCCGTGTTAACCTGTTTACGGAATGCTATGGAACGTTTCACTGAAAACCTTATTTATGCTTCGCGCTGGCTGCTGGCGCCTGTTTACCTTGGGCTGTCACTGGGCCTGATGGCGCTGGCCATCAAGTTCTTCCAGGAAGTTTTTCATCTGCTGCCTGACGTGCTGGCTATGGCAGAAAACGATCTGGTGCTGGTGCTGCTGTCAATGATTGATCTGACGCTGGTTGGCGGCCTGCTGGTGATGGTGATGCTCTCCGGGTACGAAAACTTCGTTTCCAGGCTGGATATTTCCGAACACAGAGAGAAGCTGAGCTGGCTGGGAAAAATGGATTCCGGATCGCTCAAGAATAAAGTAGCGGCTTCGATCGTGGCGATCTCTTCTATTCATCTGCTGCGCGTGTTTATGGATGCGCGCAACATCCCTGATAACAAACTGATGTGGTATGTCATTATCCACCTGACGTTTGTGCTGTCCGCTTTTGTGATGGGTTATCTGGACGCCATGTCCCGTAAAGATAAAAACGCCACACACTGATTGCCCGTTGCCCGGATTCCCGCCCGGGCAATTTAGCCGCTATTTAGTGCCTGCCGCGAATTTTGCTTGCTACCTGACCAACAAATCGCATAAAAAAGCGATTCTTCTTGCCGATAAAGAAAGAATCGTCCTGTCTCGTCACCTTTTACCTGCCAGTGCCTGGTTTCTGCTTTGCATGACTTAGCGGACAGCACTGTGTCAGCCCGGGCCGCGATGCGTTTATGCAACAGAGGAAAACCATGTCAGATGATTAGTCGACGCCGGTTAATAATGGGAACCGGCGCAGCCATGCTGGCGATGACCGCCGGAAAATTGTTTGCCAGAGAAGACATTATTCCCCTGTGGCCGGAAGAGCCTCCGGGTGGCGGCGGGCCGCGAGGCAAAGTACATATTTCCGCCAATGGCGCCTGGTCAAATATCGTCAGCCCGGCTATCCAGCGCTTTCAGCCGCAGACGCCCAACGGCTCGGCGGTGCTGATCGCGGCGGGCGGTGGCTATCATTGGATCGGCATGGGCGGTGAGGCATGGCCCGTGGCACGTTGGCTGAATGCTCGCGGCTATACGGCCTACGTGCTGAGCTATCGCTTGCCGCATGAAAAATGGCACGCGGGCCGGCTTGCGCCTTTTCAGGACGCGCAGCGAGCGGTCAGGCTGGTGCGGTCGATGGAGAAAAAAGTGCATTTGCTGGGCTTTTCCGCTGGCGGTCACCTGATGGGCATGACGGCGGCCCGCCCGGATTTCGTGACCTATGCGCCGCAGGACACGCTGGATCAGATTGTGCCCGTAGCGGACAGCGTCGCGCTTATCTATCCGGTGATTACGCTGGAGGCGCCTTATACCCATACGCGTACACATAGCGAGATCGTAGGGAAAAATGCTTCGCCAGCAGATGAGGCCGGGTGGTCGGTAGAAAATTACGTCACGCGTCGCTTTCCGCCTACCTTTCTGGCTCAGGCAGAAGACGACCCTACCTCAAACCCGCACAACACGCAGATTATGCATGATGCCTGTCGGCGCATGGGGGTGTCGGTCGAGCAGATCAAAATAACCCGAGGCGGTCATGGTTTTGGTTTGGGAAGGGCAGGGTCGCCTGCGGCTATCTGGGATGAGGCCTACGCTATCTGGCTGGCGGGACGTCGATAAACGTCCCGGCGCCTTCCGGTCGGCTATTTTCTGAGCCGTACCCGATCGACCGCATGGTCGGTGCTTTTGGTCATAATCAGGCTGGCTCTTTCGCGAGTAGGTAGGATGTTCTCTTTCAAATTCATAAGGTTAATCTCTTCCCACAGCTGCGTAGCGATCCCTACCGCCTCGTCTTCAGGCAGCTTCGCATAGTGATGGAAGTAGGAATCCGGATCGGTAAACGCGCCCTGACGGAACTTGAGAAAGCGATTAATGTACCAGCGGCGAAGCAGATCTTCCGGCGCATCCACATAGATAGAGAAATCCACGAAGTCAGAAACGAAAACGTGATGCGGATCGTGCGGATAATCCATGCCGCTTTGCAGCACGTTCAGCCCTTCCAGAATGAGGATATCCGGCTGCTGCACAACCTTGTCACCGTCGGGGATCACATCGT
>DOOK01000126.1 GCA_003512805.1 Erwinia sp.
GGTGGGCAAACCGACCGCTGGCGAACCGCAGTGGGGAGAAGAACAGGGCGTGGCCGAGCTGAGAAGGCAGGTTGAGCTGAATGAGACGCTACCCG
Source organism: Erwinia sp. (assembly GCA_003512805.1). Lineage (GTDB taxonomy): Bacteria > Pseudomonadota > Gammaproteobacteria > Enterobacterales > Enterobacteriaceae > Erwinia. The sequence goes on from DOOK01000126.1 coordinate 96, forward strand.
GCGTGTCCGGGACGATTTTATTTCGCGATGCTTTTCTGGATGCCCCACAGGCTCAGGAGGCGGTTAACTATTTACATCAGCGCTGGAATAAAAAGTAAGCCGTAAAAAGCAACGCCGCCCGTAAGGGCGGCGCTCTGACTTTCTGGCTGATGATTTAACCTGGATAAATTCCGCGGTCTTTCCTTGCCATCAGAATACGCTCACAGGCGACAATATAGGCGGCAGTACGCAGGCTACACTCTTTCTCCCGCGCTTTGTCCCAGATATGGACCATCGCTTCGGACATGATTTTATCCATCCGCTCATTGATCTCGCTCTCGCTCCAGAAGAAGCTGGCCATATCCTGCACCCACTCAAAATAGCTCACCGTTACGCCGCCCGCATTACAGATAACATCCGGTACCACGGTAATACCGCGTGATGCCAGCATATCGTCGGCGTCCGGGTAGGTCGGGCCGTTAGCGCCTTCCAGAACCAGTTTGCAGCTGAGCTTTTCCGCGCGCTCGCGGGTGATTTGTCCTTCCAGCGCGGCCGGGATCAGGATGTCCATCTGCAGCTGCCAGAACGCTTCGCTATCAATCGTCTGCGCGCCGCTGAATCCGGCGATATTTTTATGCGTGGCCTGCCATTCGGTCAGCGCGTTCAAATCAATGCCTTCCGGATTATAAAGCGTGGCGGAATGATCCTGAACGGCTACCACTCTTGCACCCGCCGCGACAAACAGGCGTGCCGCTTCACTGCCGACGTTGCCGAAACCCTGAACCGCGAGACGGGCACCGTCGGTTTCAATATTCAGGCGACGAGCGACTTCAAGACCGGTCACAAACACGCCGCGGCCGGTCGCTTTTTCACGTCCCAGCGAGCCGCCGAGGTGCACCGGTTTGCCGGTTACCACGCCGGTGATCGTGGTGCCCTGGTTCATGGAATAGGTGTCCATCATCCAGGCCATCACTTTTGCATTTGTGCCCACGTCCGGGGCCGGAATATCTTTTTGCGGGCCGATGACCAGGCCAATTTCGCTGGTGTAGCGACGGGTCAGGCGTTCCAGCTCACCTTCGGAAAGCTTAAAGGGATCGACGCGGATGCCGCCTTTCGCGCCGCCATAGGGCAGATTCACCGCCGCACACTTGATCGTCATCCAGGCAGAAAGCGCCATGACCTCATTTAAGTCAACGTTGGGATGGTAGCGAACACCGCCTTTGCCCGGTCCGCGCGACAGATTATGCTGTACGCGAAATCCTTCAAAGTGGCGGATGGTGCCATCATCCATCTGCAGTGGGATATCAACGATCAGCGCGCGTTTAGGGTGGCGTAAGGTGTCGACCCAGCGGCTAAGCTCGCCCAGGTAGGGCGCAACGCGATCGATCTGTTGCAAGTAGGTGGACCAGGCGGTATTGGGGCTTTCTGATGCGTAAGATAGCTTATCCATAACAATGCTTTCCTGACAGTTATAAATGCTACGAAGGAGTGGTGAAGCCAGTGCTTCTGACCTGAACGCGGCATAATCTAACATTAATGAGTTGTATTTAATTCATTAAATTATTGTTAATTATCTTGAGGCGGGGCGGCCAGACCAACTCTGTGCGAATAATTAATTACTGGCTTTGCCTGTAGCATGCATATGGACTGGATTGCTGGAATAATTATGCACATCTGGTGCATTTAATACGGTTGACCTTTATTTATCAGAAGTTTGAACCGCTTCAAATTTTGCAATAATCGCCAACATTCTGCGGCCTGATGTCTTCAGACACATCTTTTGTTACATTATAACAACCACTTTTTCAGTACCAACGGTAAACTCACGTACGTTTACCTGGTCTTACGACGTATTGCTTTAAAAATAACGTTTTACCCGGTAAGCCGCTTTGGTCATGCCATTCACTGCTATAAAATGACGGGACAGATGAAAAGATTGTTTTTTTTGACTCAGTATCGGGTCTGCTGCTTTATTGCGTTTTACACCGGGATTTTGTTAAACCTGCCGATTTTCCTCCGCCGTTTTCATCACCTGCATTATGACGCGGTATTATCCATCACCATTGAAGTCATTGCGGCTTTTGCGCTGGTGCTGTTTACCACTCTGCTGGCCTCGCTTACCGGACGTCTGCTGTTTCGCCTCCTGACTTCACTGCTGGTGGTGTTTTCCGTCGCGGCCAGTTACTACATGATCTTTTTCAATGTGGATATTGGCTACGGCATTATCGCTGCGGTGATGACGACCGACAGCTTCGATCTGTCCAGAGAGTCGGTGGGCTGGGATTTTGGCGTCTGGTTGGGGCTGGTAAGCCTGTTGCCGCTGCTGGCCCTGTGGCTGGCGCCGCTGCCGGAAGCGGCGCTACGGCGGCATAACGGCGGGGCTATAGCCCGTCGTGCTGGCGTTATGCTGGTTGCCGGACTCTGCTGTTGGCTGCCGCTGAAGGTGATGGGAGAGCATCAGGACAGTCTGGATCGGCAGCACAACCGCATGATGGCCAGCTACGGCGGCGTGGTCGCCGGGACGTATTCACCGTCGAACTGGCTGTCGGGCATGGGGTTGCTGGCGTACAGCAGCTGGAGCCAGGCAGAGGACAGCCGTAAACTGTTCGATCCCGCCGCGCACTTTACCTATACGCCGCCAAAAGATGCCGACAATCTTTATATCGTGTTTGTGATTGGCGAAAGCGCCCGGCGCGATCATATGGGGGTATACGGTTACCAGCGAGATAACACGCCGTATCTGGATAAAGAGCCTAATCTGGCCGCCCTGCAGGGCTACTCCTGCGATACCTCAACCAAACTCTCGCTGCGCTGTATGTTTGTACGTGAGGGCGGCGCGTCGGAAGCGCCCGAGCGCACCCTGAAAGAGATGAACGTGTTTTCCGTGCTGAAGAAGCAGGGCTTTTCTTCCGAGCTGTTCGCCATGCAGAGCGAAGCCTGGTTCTATAACAAAGCACTGGCGGATGACTATGCGCTGCGCGAAACCATTCAGTCCGAGAAGCGCAACGTGGGCAAACCTATCGACGATATGGCGCTGGTTAGCGAGTTAAGAGACTCTATCGATCGTCACCCGCAGGGCAAACATCTGGTTATTCTGCACACCAAAGGGTCGCACTATCTTTATACCGAGCGTTATCCGCGTAGCTTCGCACGCTATCAGCCGGAATGCCTGGGCATTGACGATGACTGCACCACGCAGCAGATGGTTAACTCTTACGATAACAGCCTGCTCTATACTGATTACGTGCTGGAGCAGGTGTTTAACCAGCTGCGCGATCGCAACGCCATTGTCTTTTACGCCTCCGATCACGGTGAGTCGATTTCGCAAAATATGCATTTCCACGGCACGCCACGTAATCAGGCGCCAATGGCTCAGCGTACCGTGCCAATTATGGTGTGGGCATCCGACAAATTTTTGCAGCATCCCGATCATGCCGCAGCGTTTAACCAGCTGAAAAAAATGGCGCAGGAGAAAACGCCGGTCTTCCACGAAAAACTGTTTGACAGCGTACTAGGCTGTGCCGGTTTTACTTCACCGGATGGTGGAATTAATCAGCTGCGTAACTGGTGTCGGAAACCCTGAAGGCAAGGGGGCATAAAGGGGAGGCTATGGCCTCCCTTTTTACCCTCATCGCCAGACAAATTGCTTTCCTGCAGGAACAGAAAAGCCGTTGCGCCATCAGGTCGGCAAAGGCCGAATAAATAGTGAGCAAAGCGGTGGTGTTAAAGGCGACTGTAAACGATAAGCTACTGCCAGCTTTGCCTGAAACGCCACAAGCAGGTATTCTACGGGCCATATTTACTGAGACGGTTATTGAGGTCGACATGATTATTAAACCACGCATTCGTGGCTTCATCTGTGTTACCGCCCATCCGGCGGGTTGCAAAGCTAACGTTGAAAAACAAATTGACTACGTTACGCGTCAGGGCAAAATCGCCAACGGCCCGAAAAAGGTGCTGGTGATCGGCGCTTCTACCGGTTATGGCCTTGCTGCCCGCATCTCGGCCGCCTTTGGCTGTGAAGCCGATACATTGGGCGTGTTCTTTGAGCGTCCGGGCGAAGAGAACAAACCGGCCACCGCTGGCTGGTATAACTCTGCCGCTTTTGAAGAGCTGGCGGAAGCAAAGGGCCTTTATGCGAAAAGCATCAACGGCGACGCCTATTCTGACGAAGTGAAGCAAAAGACCATTGAGCTGATCAAACAGGATTTGGGTCAGGTCGATCTGGTGGTGTACAGCCTGGCGGCACCGCGTCGTACTCATCCAAAAACTGGCGAAGTCTTTAACTCCACGCTGAAGCCTGTTGGCAAAACGCTGCACACCCGCGGTTTGAACACCGACAAAGAAACCATTACGGATATCACGCTGGAACCCGCTTCCCAGGAAGAGATTGACGGCACCGTAGCGGTCATGGGCGGCGAAGACTGGCAGATGTGGATTGACGATCTGAAAGCAGCCGGCGTGCTGGCTGACGGTGCGAAAACCACGGCCTTTACCTATCTGGGCGAGCAGATCACCCACGATATCTACTGGAACGGTTCCATCGGCGAAGCCAAGAAAGATCTGGACAAGCGCGTACTGACCATTCGTGACACGCTGGCGGAAAAAGGTGGCGACGCGCGCGTTTCCGTACTGAAAGCCGTGGTGACTCAGGCCAGCTCTGCTATTCCTGTTATGCCGCTTTACCTGTCACTGCTGTTTAAAGTGATGAAGGCAAACGGCACCCACGAAGGCTGCATCGAGCAGGTTTACGGCCTGTTCAAAGACAGCCTGTATAACGCTTCGCCAATCCTCGACGATGTTGGCCGCCTGCGCGCCGACTATAAAGAGCTGCAGCCTGAAGTGCAGGACGAAGTGGTTAAGCTGTGGCCGACCGTCACTAACGAAAACCTGAACGAGCTGACCGACTTCGTTGGCTATAAAAGCGAGTTTATGCACCTGTTCGGCTTTGGTCTGGACGGCGTGGATTACGACGCTGACGTCAATCCGGATGTAAAAATCAAAAATCTGGTGCAGATGTAAGCGTAAAGGCGTCCTCCGGGGCGCCTTAGCATGGCCCGCGCGCCCCTGCGCGTGCCTGATAAGTTTTAAAATGACGCCCCGATCGTTTCCCTCCCTTTTTTAAACAACACGCTCGTACCAAGACAGAACAGCCTTGTTTTGCCGGTACTGCTGCGGGAACCTCTTCCTGCGCAGAAAGCGCGTCCGGCCCGTCTGATACCTGTCTGCTTCCCGCAGGTGGGCTGACTACTGTGAAAAGTATTTTCAGGAACATAGAGATTCTATATGCTCCAGTAATATGGGCAGCATAGCGCGAAATATCGCCAGTTTTTGGACGTATTTATGAACCTGCTTCGTCACGCCCTCACGCTGCTTCTTGCACCCGTGTTGCTGGTTGCCTGTACTGTACAGGTGCCGCAAAAACCGCCCCGGTCTGCTATTTTACCGGCTGGCACCGAAGCCTGCGGAGCTGGCTGTCCAACGGGCGGCAGTAACAGAATGCTTATCCGTCAGGTTTACACGCTGAATAACAATGGCACCACAAAATTTGCTAACTGGGTGGCCTATAAAATCACCAAAGCCAGTCAGGCCAGCGGGCGTTCGCGTAACTGGCGGCGGGATCCCGATTTGCCCGTTGACGACACGCTGGCACCGGCTGCTTACAATAATGCCAACAACGTGCTGGCGGTGGATCGCGGGCACCAGGCCCCTCTTGCCAGTCTGGCTGGCCATTCGGACTGGGCAGCACTGAATTACCTTTCCAATATTACTCCACAGAAATCAGCTTTGAATCAGGGGGCATGGGCAAAGCTTGAAAATCAGGAGAGGGTGTTGGCAAACAAGCCTGACGTGCGGGCGGTTTACGTTGTAACCGGGCCGCTATTTGAGCAGGATTACGGCGCTCTGCCTGCGGCGCCGTCGGTGAAGATTCCCAGTGGCTACTGGAAAGTCATCTTTATTAACGATGGGCCGCAGTCCGGCCAGTTTGCCGCTTTTATTATGCAGCAGACGTTAACCAGAGCGGCGAATTTTTGCGATTATCAGGTGACGGTCAGCGAGATCGAAAAGCGAACGCATCCGGCGTTAAGGCTGTGGTCCGCGCTTAGCGTCGAAGAGGCGACCGTATTGAAAAACAGCAAAGGGAAACTGGCAAAAGAAGAGATGGGTTGCTACTGAATCCGCAGGATTAAAAAAGCCGGTAACGGGCGTTACCGGCTGTTATTCGTCCGGGACGAATAATTATGCGAGAGAAGCTGCCGTGCGCTCCACCAGTGCCAGCAGAAGCTTGATATCTTCCAGCGTCACGGTTGGGTTCAGCAGCGTCATCTTCAGGCAGGTTACGCCGTTGTGTTCGGTCACGCCGACGTTGGCGCGTCCGGAATCCAACAGCGCATCGCCAATTTTCTGGTTTAGCAGGGCGATTGCCGCATCGTCGCCCTGTTGCGGACGGAAGCGGAACAGCACGCTTGCCAGCTGCGGCTCCATCACCAGCTCCAGCGCAGGCTGTTCGGCAACCCAGGCCGCAACCTGCTGCGCCAGCGTCACGCCGTGATCGATGATTTCGGCATACTGTTTCTGACCCAGCGCTTCCAGACCCATCCACATTTTCAGCGCGTCGAAACGGCGCGTGGTTTGCAGGGATTTGGACACCAGGTTCGGCACGCCCTGAGCCTCGTCAAATTCAGAGTTCAGGTAAGCCGCCTGATAACGCATCAGCTCATAGTGACGCGCTTCTTTCAGCAGGAAAGCGCCGCAGCTGATGGTCTGGAAGAACTGCTTGTGGAAGTCCAGGGTAATGGAATCCACCTGTTCGATGCCGTCCAGATAGTGACGATACTTTTCAGAAAGCAGCAGCGCGCCGCCCCAGGCCGCATCAACGTGCAGCCAGGTGTCGTTTTCTGCTGCGATCTGTGCAATTTCACGCAGAGGATCGATAGCGCCCGCGTCGGTGGTCCCCGCCGTAGCAACAATAGCCAGCACTTTCTCGCCGTTAGCTTTCGCCTGCGCCAGCTTGTCAGCCAGATCGGCCGTATCCATGCGCGCAAAGCGGTCCGTTTTCACCAGCGTAACGGAGCGGTAGCCCAGGCCCATCAGCGCCATATTCTTCTGGACGGAGAAGTGGGCGTTTTCAGAGCAGAATACTTTGATCTTACTGAGATCGCCCGGCAGACCATCCTGCTGGACCGAGTGGCCCTGACGCGCAAAGAAGGCATCGCGTGCCAGCATCAGGCCCATCAGGTTGCTCTGGGTACCGCCGCTGGTGAACACGCCCGCATCGCCAGCCTGATAGCCGACCTGTGCGCGCAGCCATTCAATCAGCTTCATCTCAATGATGGTGGCTGAAGGGCTTTGATCCCAGGAATCCATGCTCTGGTTCGTGGCGTTAATCAGCACTTCTGCGGCCTGGCTAATCACCAGGCTAGGGCAGTGCAGATGCGCCACACACTGTGGATGGTGCACGGAAAGACTGTCTTTCAGGAAATATTCGATTGCGCGCTCAATGGCGACCTGGTTGCCCAGGCCCTCCGTCGTGAACTCCAGCGCGATACGTTCACGCAGCTCGGCTACGCTTTTGCCCTGATACATCTCAGGCTGTTGCAGCCACTGCACAACGGCCTGGCTGGTCTGGGTAATAGCCTGCTGGTAGGCATCGGTGCTTTGCGCCGACGCGGCCAGAATAGGGTTGGACCGGGACATCAACTTACTCCGCAGAAACAGGATTAACGCCGGCAGCAACCAGGGCGACTTCAAATTTATCCAGGAAAATCCCCAGCTCTTCATTGCTGATCAGCAGTGAAGGCAGCAAACGCAGCACGCAACCGTGACGGCCGCCGCGTTCCAGGATCAGACCGGCTTCAAAACATTTTTTCTGCAGCAGCGCGGAAAGTTCGCCGTCGGCCGGGTAGCAACCCATATGATCCTGTGGCTGATCGGGTTTAACGATCTCAATACCCAGCATCAGGCCCAGACCACGCACGTGGCCGATAACCGGATAACGCTTCTGCATTTCGGCCAGTTTTGCTTTCAGCCATTCGCCCTGTTCGGCAACTTTATCGGCGATATTGTTGTCTTTCAGGTGACGCAGGGTGGTCAAACCGGTTGCCATTGCCAGCTGGTTGCCACGGAAGGTGCCGGTGTGATGACCTGGTGCCCAGGCATCGAACTGCTTTTTGATGCCCAGCACGGCCAGCGGCAGACCGCCGCCTACGGCTTTTGACATCACGATGATGTCCGGCTCGATACCGGCGTGTTCAAAGGCAAAGAACTTACCGGTACGCGCAAAGCCAGCCTGAACTTCGTCCAGAATCAGCAGAATGCCGTGCTCCTGAGTCACTTTACGGATGCGCTGCAGCCACTCGATCGGTGCCGGGTTCACGCCACCTTCGCCCTGAACCGCTTCCAGGATCACGGCGGCAGGTTTACGCACGCCGCTTTCCACGTCGTTGATCAGGTTTTCAAAGTAGTAGGCCAGCGCCTGCTCACCCGCCTTGCCGCCGATACCCAGCGGGCAACGGTACAGGTGCGGATAAGGCATAAACTGGACTTCCGGCATCATGCCGTTAACGGCTTCTTTCGGTGACAGGTTCCCCGTTACCGCCAGCGCGCCATGGGTCATGCCGTGGTAGCCACCGGAGAAGCTGATAACGCCGGTGCGGCCGGTGTATTTTTTCGCCAGCTTCAGGGCGGCTTCAACGGCGTCAGCGCCGGAAGGGCCGGTGAACTGCAGGCAGTACTCTTTGCCCTGACCTGGCAGTAAAGAGAGCAGGTAGGCAGAGAATTCATCTTTCAACGGCGTCGTTAAGTCAAGCGTATGTAACGGCAAGCCACTGGTAATGACATTTTGGATGCTCTGCAGCATATCAGGGTGGTTGTGGCCAAGCGCCAGCGTACCTGCACCGGCAAGGCAATCAAGATATTGATTATTCTCAACATCTGTAATCCAGACTCCCTGTGCTTTAGCAATGGCGAACGGCAGCTTACGCGGATAGCTCCGCACGTTCGATTCATATTCAGCCTGACGGGCTAAAAACGCTTCATTGTTTCCTGATGAATGTGCACCAAAATTATCAATACGGACTTTATCCGTCATCATATCTCTCCTACAACCAGGGGTATAAATAACGCCGTGGTTGAAAAAATGGATTAAAAGTGTGAGCGCTGTAAAAAAGCGCGGCCAATATAGGACTTTTCAGCCCCCGACTCAATCATTAATTTTGATAAGATTATTTTAATTTTTCCCCATAGTAATCAACGCGTTGTTGATTTTCTGGCCCGTTATCTGCGTGGCTCTTTTTTAACATTTTTCCAACAAAGCACAAAAAAAGCCTTTTTGACGGCCTTTTGTCGCGCACAAAACGCGAAAAAGCAGGGCATCACAGACCGCCTTAACCCATTTGGCCGCTCACGCGATAACGGGCTCTTCAGCTAAATAAGCGCAGCGGTAACAGGTTGCCGCTTCGTTTATAAATTTTTGAGGAAAATCTTAAACAAAATAAAAAATACGGCTTAACCCGCTGTTTTTAATTATAGAGCACACCAGGCCGGGACGATAATGAAACAATTTTCTCGCCGTGAGCTAAATAATGGTCTGTACTCAAATTAAATAACGCGGGCTTACAATTTGAAATGGGAGTGCGGAAATGAGCAATCTGTTAAATATCAACGCTGATGAGATCGTGACCCTTTTCCGCAAACATTTTCCGGATCTTCCGGAGAATATGGAAGAGAGCGTCAACGCCATTCTGGTCACCGAACCGCCTCAGGAGGTCAATGCAGAGATCACGCTTTCAGGGCAGGGCGAAGATCATCTGGTGAACTGCCAGATTCTTGAAGGCTACAACAACACCTGTACCAGCAAGGCCGTACCGGCTATTTTTCCCTTACAGCTTGCCAGCACCGGCACGCTTACCAGCGCGGACTATCCCGGTTTATTTCAGGATACCGCCTGTTTTTACCTGGCCGCTAACCTGGCGCTCACTGGCGTTTTATTTTATGACGAGGCAAAACGGCAACTATTGGGGCTTTATACAGGATCGGCCATTGCCTCGGATGACAGCGTGTCATTTGTTCTGGCAGGCGGCTGGCACTCGAATACGGCGGATTAAAGGATGCCGTTTTAGCTATTGCGTCATCAGGATGGCGCAATACATTTGCTTACAGCTGTCTACGCTTTACTGACAAATTGCTGTAGCGCCACGGACTTTTCTGATAATTTAAGCCCCAGTCTTTTTAAAATATGGACATTGTTACAGTGATTTATGACTGCTTTTTATACTATGACGAAGATATGCTACTGGAGCTACGCCTTAATACGCTCCATAAGCATGTGGATAAATTTGTTATCGTCGAGTCCCTTTATACCTTTACCGGGAAAAAGCGCGAGCGGCTGCATTTTGATATAGAAAAATTTGCGGCCTTCAGGGAGCAGATTATTTATGTCATTAACGATCGTGAGCCGATTATTCATCAGCAGGCATTTTACTCGAACAGTTCTCTGGTCAAAGCCGGGGAAACCGATCCCTGGCAGAATGAAAGCGATGCGCGTAACGCTATTATGCAAGGGTTAACGGCCGCAAAGGATGAAGATATCATTATTGTGTCCGATGTGGATGAAATTCCCCGTCCCGAGGCGCTTGCTCAGTTCAGCCATAAACACCTTTGCACCACGCTTTATCAGCCGTTCTACAATTTCAAATTCAATTTGCAGGTTATGAACGATGACGATACGCCGCGCCTGTGCAAGCTCCCTAAAATAGTGACGTACAAAAACTTGAAAGGCTTTTTTCAAGGACAACCTGAATTGTTGCGTAACGTGAAACGCAAGGGAACGCCGATTCGCGAAAGTTGGCTACGTTGGAACCTGTTGAAATGGCGTACCAAAATTGTTCAGCAAGGGGGATGGCACTTCTCATGGGTCATGACGGATGAACGTATCGGTGAAAAGATGTCGACTATCTCTCATACCGAACACGATCGGCCGGATTTTAATAACCCCGACCATATCCGCCATTGCGTAGAGAATAATATTGATATCTGGAAACGCCCCCGCAAAATGAAAATAGTCCCGGTTGATACCGATCATATGCCGGACTGGCTGGTAGCCAATAAAGCGCGTTTCCAGGCTTTTATCAAAGAGTTATGGTAGATCGGAAGTGCGTCGTGTAGGGAAAGAGTG
>DOOK01000286.1:0-578 GCA_003512805.1 Erwinia sp.
GTGCAAACTCTCCACGCCATTCAGGGTTTCGGTATGGAAGAACAGCCTAAAAGAGAGGCCGATCAGCACCAGACTTAGGGTGACTCCCGCCTGGCCGGTAAAGAAGATTTTCCTGCGCGAATGTTTGCCAATCAGCATCATGCCCAGCAGCGTCGCCAGAATGGAAACCACGCCGTTTGCGACGGCACCGGTGACCGCCGCCGCATCGCCCAGGCCGGTCGATTTAAGCACCGTCGGCGCATAGTACATAATGGTGTTGACGCCCGTGACGCGGGTTGCCAGCACGATCATCAGGCCCGTCAAAATCAGCTGGATAACCCAGGGTTTTTTCAGCTCGGCAAAGAGATTCAGTTTTAGCGCGTCGATCTGCATAACCTGCTGGATCTCGTTAACTTCGCGATCCACTTCCTCCGGCTGGCGAAGGGTTTTCAGCACCGACACCGCCTGGGCAGTGTCGCCGCGGCGCAGCAGAAAGCGTGGTGATTCCGGCATCATCAGCATACCCACCCACAGCAACGCGCCAGGAATGGCCGGGATAGCCAGCATAATGCGCCAGCTGTGCGCCAGATCCGGGTAGG
>DOOK01000286.1:703-3436 GCA_003512805.1 Erwinia sp.
GCATTAACCGTATAGGCGAGAAACTGGCCAATAACGATCATTAATTCGTTGACCGTAACCAGATGTTCGCGCTGGGCAGGTCGCGCAAGTTCCGAGATATAGACGGGCACGGTGACGGAAGCGCAGCCGACGGCAAGCCCAAGCACAAAGCGAGCAATAATCATGGCAGGCACATCCCAGGCGAAAGCGGTGCCAAGCGCGCCAAAAATAAATATCACCGCGACCCACAGCAGATTTTTTCGCCTTCCCTGTTTATCCGATAAATAGCCGCCAAATAGCGAACCTAACGCCGCGCCGAACAGCAGAAAGAAAGTAATAAATCCCTCCTGTACCGTCGTGAGTTGCAGATCGGATTTCATAAATATCAGCGCACCGGAAATAACGCCGGTATCGTAGCCAAAGCATAATCCTCCGAGGGTGGAAACCAACGTAATAAAGCGCATTCGATCGGGATTTTGCAGATGATTTTTATCCATATTTTTTCCGTCTGGTTTAAAGGGCCGGATGAATAAAGTCGTTATCTTTTTATAAAACGTCTTCACAGCGAGGTTGAGCGCGCGAAATAAAGTAATCGATAACATAGTAAAGCGAGCCTGAACGCTGTGAACCGCTAAAACATACACCGAAATGAAAGAAAACTACCATCATGAAAAACGGCGAAACATTCATACCGTGCTGAGGATCAATATTCTGCTTAAATTTACCGATAACGAGTGATAAAAATCACACTCTGATTTTATTACGTTGACTTAGCAAGAATGGAGATATTTCCCCAACCCTTTCTTCAGGTCTTTTTAATTAAATATCGAGGCGAAAACAAAGCAAAATACAGACAAAAAATTACTGCTATCGCTTATTACAGGTAACAGTAAATTCACGGCCGTCCTGCGGAAAATGGCTATTCTTCAAGCCTGGCTTAGTGTTCTGGTCATTCGGGCGGTGGCTGTTTCTGAGGGGGTGAGTTATTTTCTTTTATTCCAGGCAACAGCCTTTTCTCAAGTTCAGATTTCATTCTGCTATTTTGATGATTTTTGATCGATGCGAGGTAAGTCAGGTTATGCACGCGCCTGAACGAAGCCCCTGGAAAAAGAAGGGGGTTAGCCGTTCAGCGATAAACATGCTAATGAACTTTTCGTTTCACCGCGTGAGCAGAATGTGACGCGGATCGGATTCAAATGCGGCTGGCTGGCGCATAGCGCAAAAAATGAGAGTATCTTACAGAGACCCGCTTCATACTTTTTTACAAATCAAAGAGTTATAATGAAAGGAAAAGCAAATTTGATGACTACAGCCGATGGGCTTTAATGCAAGAATAGCTTTTTTAACCCCGGAGAACCTATGCTGACATTTTGCCTGAATGAACGACTGCCCGCGGGTGGTCTGGAAACCAGCATCCGGCCGCGCCTGCTGTTTATGTGTCGGACAGAGGGCATGGGTGCTGCCACGCCGCGCGTAATGCATCGTCACGAGGAACGATTTGAGCTGATGTTTGTTATGCAGGGCAGCGGGACTTACCATATTGATGGCCATTCTTATCAGGCAAAGCAGGGTGACTTGCTGTTATTTAATGCTGGCGTGCTGCATGATGAATGCCCGCGCGCCACGGAAGATCTGGCGTTATTCAGCTGCGGCGTAACGCAGTTAACGCTACCGGGGCTGCCAGTAAATCATTTAACGCCGCGCAGCCAGACGGCAATGATGCCGTCCGGAGCGTATTACCATGAAATCCGCCAGCTCTTTTTGCAGATGTGGGATCACCTTAATAGTAAAAAGCCTTACGCCAGTGAAATAAGCCACAGCCTGTTACAGGCGTTGCTGTTAATTTGCCGGACAATCTGGATAGAAAAAAAAGAGGTCGTGGACGCCAGCGCGTTATCGCCGGGCCAGCGTATCAGGGATTATATTGATGAGCATTATAAAGATAACCTTGATTTTCGTTTAATTACCGCCGAACTGAACATGAACCGTTTTTATCTGGCGCATCTTTTTAAAGAATTTTCAGGTTACTCGCCGAAGCAGTATCAGACCCGGCGAAGAATTGGCGAGGCGCAAAATTTATTACTTAGCACCGATCTGGGCGTTACCGAAGTAGCCAATGCGGTAGGCTATGACAATGTAAATAACTTTCACCGTATTTTCCATAATTTGGTTGGCATTCCGCCCGCACGTTATAAAAAATTCTGGTTAACAGGCGAAATAAAAAATTTATCGCCATCCGGGCAGCCTGCTGCTTCTGCTTGAGATGACGCTTTTGCGGGACGCTTGTCTCATCGATAAGCCCGCCCTTTCTTAAGATTCTTAAGGTTTTCCTAACCTTTCGCTGCCACACTGAAATGACTCTTTTCTTGCCTGGATTGCTGGGATGTCCCTGATGCAGCTTAAAAGGGTGTCGCTGAGCCGCCACCTTTTCCTGATCCTTTTCTCTGCTTATATTGCCTTATTTCTTAATCTGGCCTTTTATCGCCAGGTCCTGACGGCGATGCCGCTGACCACGCTTCACACCACGCTGGTTTTTCTTTCCATGCCGCTGGTCGCCTTCAGCGTCATTAATATCGTGCTGACTATTGCCTCCTTTTTCTGGCTGGACAGGCTGCTTATCGCCCTGTTTATCCTGGTTTCCGCTGCTGCTCAGTACTTTATCTGGAACTACAATATCGTGCTCGACCGCTCGATGATTGTGAATATGCTGGATACCACCGCGTCAGAATCCTTTGCGCTAATGACGCCACAGTT
>DOOK01000286.1:3525-6440 GCA_003512805.1 Erwinia sp.
GGCGCTAATGACGCCACAGTTGGTGATCAGTCTGCTGCTTTCAGGCGCGCTTTTTATCTTCCTGGCATTCTGGATCCGAATTAAAAAACCGTCGGGCCTGTTAACCAGCGTAGTGCCACGCGCTATCAATCTGGCCGCTTCGGCGATAATAATTTTGCTCATCGCCCTGCTCTTCTATAAAGATTACGCCTCGTTGTTTCGCAATAATAAAGAGCTGGTGAAATCGCTGAGTCCTTCCAACAGTATCGCCGCCACCCTCTCCTGGTACAGGCACAACCAATTGACGCACCTGCCGCTGGTCAGGCTGGGAGAAGATGCGCATCAAAGCCCGCAAATGCTCAACAGCGCAAAAAAAAGCCTGACTATTATCGTGCTGGGTGAAACCTCGCGTGCGGCAGATTTTTCGCTTTCCGGCTACCCGCGTCAGACCAATCCACTGTTGGCAAAAGACGGCGTTGTCTATTTTCCACAGACGGCGTCCTGCGGCACATCTACGGCGGTTTCGGTGCCCTGCATGTTCTCTGGCATGCCGCGCGCGCACTATGACGACGTGCTGGCAGGCCATCGCGAAGGCCTGCTGGATATCGTGCAGCGTGCGGGCCTTAGCGTATTGTGGAATGAAAACGACGGGGGCTGCAAAGGGGCCTGCGACAGGGTGCCGCATCAGGATATGACTCGTCTGGATTTGCCGGGCCAGTGTATTAACGGCGAGTGCTACGATGAGGTGTTATTCCACGGCCTGGATGATTATATTAATCAGCTAAAAGGTAACGGTGTCATCGTGCTGCACACCATCGGGAGCCATGGGCCAACCTATAACCATCGCTATCCGCCGCAATTTCGGCAGTTTACGCCAACCTGCGAGACGAATCAGATCCAGGATTGTTCCAAAGAACAGCTGGTCAATACCTATGACAACACGCTCCTTTATGTCGATTACATCGTTGATAAAGCAATAACTGTATTAAAATCACATCAGGATCGTTTTACCACCAGCCTGGTTTATCTCTCCGATCACGGGGAGTCGCTAGGCGAAAACGGGGTCTATCTGCATGGCATGCCTTACGCCATCGCGCCCGAAGAGCAAAAACACGTGCCGCTGCTGGTTTGGCTGTCGCCCGACTACCAGCAACGTCACGCGATAGATATGGCGTGTATGAATAAGCTGACAAAAAACAAATGGTCGCAGGATAACTTCTTTTCTACGGTGCTGGGGCTGACCGGCACGGTGACAAAAGAATATGTGCCTGGCGACGATATCCTGACCGCCTGTCGGAGTAAGAACCGGTGAAAATCCTTGTAGTGGAAGACGATGCCCTGCTGTTGCAGGGCCTGTTAATGGCGCTGGAAGGCGAAGGGTACGTCTGCGATGGCGTGAGCACCAGCCGCGATGCGGAAGCCAGCCTGACAAGCGGCCTTTACAGCCTGCTGATCCTCGATCTGGGCTTGCCGGATGAGGACGGCCTGCGCCTTTTACTGCGCCTGCGCCGTCAGAAGAAAAGGTATCCTGTCCTGATCCTTACCGCGCGTGATACGGTCGGCGACAGGATCACCGGGCTGGACGCAGGCGCGGACGATTACCTGATTAAGCCCTTTGCGCTGGACGAGCTGCTGGCGCGTATCCGGGCGCTGATCCGCCGCGATGTGAATCAAGGTGACAGCAAGGTGACGTTCGGCCAACTGTCGTTAGATATGACGCACAGGCAGGTCCATCTGGCCGACAGGCTGCTGGAGCTGACGCCGAAAGAGTACGCTATTCTGTCACGGCTGATGCTTAAGGCAGGCCAGCCGGTGCATCGTGAGATCCTCTATAACGATATCTATAACTGGGAAACGGAACCGTCGACCAACACGCTGGAAGTACACATTTATAACCTGCGCGACAAAATCGGCCGGTCGGCCATCCGTACCGTGCGTGGCTTTGGCTACGCCCTGATCAAACCCGAGTCTGATACAGATGAGTAACCTTTTCTTTCAACGTCACGGCAACACGATGCGTTTTCGCCTGCTGATGGCAGTGGGCCTGATCTTGCTGTTCTGTCAGGTGATTAGCGTGGCGTGGCTGTGGCATGAAAGTAAAGAGCAGATCCAGCTACTGGTGGACGCGGCGCTGCACAATCGCGATCAGCACAAGCATGTGGAAAGAGAGATCCACGAAGCGGTTGCCAGCCTGGCCGTGCCGAGTGTGATCATGATTACCCTTGCCCTGCTGCTCTGTTTCCAGGTCGTCAAATGGATTACACGGCCGCTGTCCGAACTGCAAAAACAGCTGGAAAACCGCAGCGAGAACGATCTCGATCCCATCAGCTGCACGCATTCAGTGCGCGAGGTGGATGCCGTGACTCAGGCCGTCAATGCGCTGATTACGCGACTGACCACCAGCCTGGAGCGCGAACGCCTGTTTACCGCCGACGTTGCACACGAGCTGCGTACGCCGCTGGCGGGCTTAAGACTGCATCTGGAACTGATAGAGAAGAAGCACGAGATTAACGTGCGCCCTTTGCTACAGCGCCTGGATCAAATGACCAACAGCGTCTCTCAGCTGCTGCAGCTGGCGCGCGTCGGGCAGTCTTTTACCGCCGGTAATTACCAGCAGGTTTCCCTGATGCAGGATGTGATTGCGCCCATGAGCCATGAAATGCAAATGATGCTGCAGCAGCGCGGGCAGACGCTGGAAGTGATCGCGGTGTCGGATGCCACGGTGCGTGGAGACGCTACGCTGCTGAGTGTATTGTTAAGAAACCTGCTTGAGAACGCGTACCGTTACAGCCCGCCAGATACGGTAATTACCGTTCGCGTTGAAACGGGGGCGGGTACGGTGCTGGCCGTGGAAGATCAAGGCCCCGGCATCGACGAAAGCAAAAGCGGCGAGCTTAGCCGCGCCTTTGTACGGATGGACAGCCGCTATGGCGGTA
>DOOK01000288.1 GCA_003512805.1 Erwinia sp.
ACTTAAGGCGCCCAACTCTCTCCAAACAGGCCCTGGCCCTGCTCGCCTTCTTTCCACCGCCCGGGAAGACGTGACGTAAAGAACGCCATCGTCGGTGAAAGACAGCGCCAAAACCGCCAGCTGGTCCGATTTTTTGCTTCCCGTTTTCTTCTCCTGTTTCTTCAGGAACGCTTTTTCTCCCTTCTTACGCCCCTGATGAAGCAAACTCGCCTGATTCGGCTATGCTCAAATACAGGTTATTCCTAAGGCAAGGCGTCAAAAGCCGTGCCATGCTTAATTACACAACGGATCAATACTTGGTGAGGAAATCATGAAAAAAACGATTATTGCACTTTCTGCTCTTCTGCTGGCTTCTCCTGTTTTTGCCGCCACACATGCAACAGATGACACCGTAGCTGCCGCTAACGAAGGCGCTAACACGGCAAAAGAGAAACTGCATCAGGCGCAGGATCAGGGCAAAGAGCTGAAGCTGAAGTCCGAACACGCGACGGAAGGCAAAAGCGGGACCACCACCAGTAAAGCCAGTGAAGGCACGCAGAAAGCGTGGCACAAAACCAAAGAAGGCACGGAGAAAGGATGGGATGCCACCAAAGAAGGCACCCAGAAAGGCTGGAATAAGACCAAAGAAGGCGCCAGCGATATGAAAAAGAAAGTCACTGACTAATCGCCCGTTCTCCGGGTAAATAAAAGGCCGCTATTGCGGCCTTTTGCTTTTTTCAGGCAGGCGCTTTGGCCAGACTTCCCGTTTCACGCCGCTCAACGACTGATACTGGCATTCAGCGCATCAATAGAAGTTTGCAGCCCTGCCTCGACGCTCATGGTCAGATCTTCCATTTCCAGCGATACGTAGCCGTCATAGCCGGTCATGCGCAGGACCGAGAAAAACTCTTTCCACCACAGCAAATCTTTACCGCAGCCTACCGCCACATAATTCCACGTTCTTGTTTTCGTCTGGGTAACCGGCTGCGTTTCCATCAGCCCGTCAATATCCGCCAGGCCTCTTTCTATACGCGCATCTTTACCGTGCACATGGAATACCGCCCCTTCCAGCTTTCTGGCGGCGGCGATCGGATCGGCCCCCATGGCGATCAGATGGGAAGGATCGAGATTGATCCCTATCATCTCATCAACCGCATTACGCAGCCTTAACAGCGTGGACGGGTTGTAGACCAGCTGGCTCGGAAACTCTTCAATAGCAATTTTTTCAATGCCGTGCGCACGCGCGTGCTGAACAAATTTTTTCCACCAAGGGATGGCTACCTCATCCCACTGATAGCGCAGCACGCCGGGCATATAGTCGGGCCAGGAAACGGTTGAGGCAATCCAGTTGGGTATTTTATCTTCCGGGCTGCCCCCGGGCAGACCGCTCATCATCACTATTTTTTTCACGCCCAGCCTGCCCGCCAGCTCGACCGTTTTATAACTGCTGAGCGTATGCTTTTCGCCCAGCTCGCCGGGTGCCAGCGGATTGCCCGAGCAGTTCAGCGCCACGATTTCCATCTCGCGCTGCTGCAGCGCCTGACGAAACGCGTTCAGTTTCTCTTCTGAGGCCAGCAGTTCGTCAGTGTTCACATGCGGACAGGGTGACCAGCCACCCGCCGTCATCTCCACGCCATCAATACCATAGCTTTTTACCCGGTCCAGCATTTCGGTAAAAGGTAGGTTTGCCAACACATCAGTACAAAGTGCAAGTTTCATTTCTGATCCTTAAATTATCGGGTCCGGAAAAATGACAGCGCCTGTCAGCGAGGTCAGAATTCGGCCTTTTTAAACAGGGTGATAAAGTCTTTTTTATTGTCGGCCATCGCTAACAGCGTGGTTTTCCATTCGTTACCAAGCAGGTCGGCAATACTGGCAATCACCTGAAGATGCTCGTTTTCCCTGGTGGCTACGGCTACGACGATAAAAGCCACTTTGCCTTTTCCCCAGCTGACCCCCTGTGGAAACTGCAAAACCTGGCATCCGGTTTTAATCACCAGGCCAACGCTCTCTCTGGCGCAGTGTGGCAAAGCAATGCCCGCACCCAGCCAGGTCGGGACGCTGTTTTCCCGCGCCAGCATGGCGGCCAAAAATCCCTCTTTAACATAGCCGCCCTGCTGCAGGGCCTCGGCCGCCTGCCTTATCGCTTCTTTTTTAGAAGAGGCCTGACAGTTAAGAAAAATATTTTCCGGTGAAAGTGTCAGCATAGTCAGCTCCTGTTACGGGCCATTAGCGATAGAGTGCCGGACGTGGCGGTACGGTTACGGCATGTTGTAAACCATCTTTTAACGAGGCCAACCCGGCATCACAGACCAGCGCGACCACGTAGCCATCCCAGGAAGAGGGGCCGCTCATCTCTCTGCCGTTGCTGATATCGTCGATAAAATTTTGCACCTCGCGATCGTAGGCGGTGGCAAAACGTTCCATGCAGGTTTTTGCAATATGTCGCCCTGCTCCGTTGGCCGAGCGCGTCACGGTCAACGCCTGCTCGGTCAGGCTGGCAATCGCATTTTCGCCAATCACTTCACAGCAGATGTCGTAACCATACTGACAGTTAACAAACAGCTCATCATCAATGCGCACGCCCGATTCCGTCTCGAAAATCGCGATCAGGGGATCCTGTAAATGCGGCAGCGCACGGCTGGTTTTTTTACGCGGCTTATCCACGCGTACCGAGACGATATTTTCATTAAGCAGGTAACGGATAATATCGATCTCGTGCGTTGCGGAGTCGTTGATAGCCATTTCCTGCGTATAGTTCTCCGGCACTGACGGATTACGGTGCGCGCAGTGCATCAGCAAAATGTCCCCCAGCTCGCCGGACGCAATACTCTGCTTCAGCGCAACATAACCAGGATCGAAGCGGCGCATAAAGCCAAGCTGCAGCAGTCTTTTACCGTAGGCCGTTTCAGCTTCAATGATCGTTTCCGACTCGGCAGCGGTTGGCGTGAGCGGCTTTTCACAAAAAATGGGCTTGCCGGCTTTGATAGCGGCCAGGATCTGTTCCTGATGGGCCGGCCCGATAGAACAGATAAAAATAGCGTCTACCTTGTCTGAATTGATCATCTCAATCGCATCATAAAAAGCGGTGGCCTGATAGTGCTGTGCCAGCGTATCGGCCACGCCGCTGTTGATATCGCAAACCGCCGTGACCTGCGCATTGTTAATGACCGTACTGAAGCGTTGCAGATGGTCGCGGCCAATCATGCCCAGACCAATTAATCCGATGTTTACTGACATTACCTTTACCTCACTTTTAGAAACGAAATTTGTTTTCGATTTGTTCCAGGGTCAGCCCGCGCGTCTCGGGCAGGAATTTCACCAGCAGGAGCAGCATGATGAGATTACTGGCCGCAAAGAAACCGAACGTCATGCCGCCCCCGTAGTGGTTAAGCAATAGCGGGAAGAGAGACTGGATAATAAAGTCGAAGATCCACAGGCCGAACACGGCAATGCCCATTCCCAGGCCGCGCATCCGCAGCGGATAGATTTCGGCCAGCATCAGCCAGAAAACAGGCGCGATCCAGCCCTGCATAAAGACCAGAAACAGCAGCATCAGCCCAAGAATGATGTAGCTCGCGCCCGCAAAATCAGCGTGCAAACTCTCCACGCCATTCAGGGTTTCGGTATGGAAGAACAGCCTAAAAGAGAGGCCGATCAGCACCAGACTTAGGGTGACTCCCGCCTGGCCGGTAAAGAAGATTTTCCTGCGCGAATGTT
>DOOK01000287.1 GCA_003512805.1 Erwinia sp.
TGCTCCAGAAGCCTTCAGGATCGTTGTCCTGACTGGCAAAATGCTGGCTGATTTTATCGGCAATAGCCGGTGCGGAGGAGAAGCTGGCGCCAATAAAACCGGCGACAACAGCAATTAAAACGTAAGACACGACAGGACGCATAGAATGCTCTCCAGCAAGCGTAACGAAATGGAAACAGAATAAGGATGGACATTTTCTTTGCACAACCGACATACAGAGTGAGTAAATTATTTTCTTCTGTAAATAAGCGCTCATCTGTATTTAGAGTCGTAGCGCCCCTCGCCACCTTTGCCTGAGCGGCTGTTTTTATCGACGGCCTGTTTTTCCCATACAAAAAAAAGGGCCAGCGTATAAAATTATTTTCCCGGAAGCGCTCCGTATTATTGAGGCATCATCAATGATGATTTTTTTGCGGGGTTCAAAGCTCTGGTAAACCCCGGATCGAGAATAATTTGATAATAAGTTTGAAAGGCTTCTTGAGGCTTGTGTAATCGGCCGTCCAGATAGGCTGCACAAAGCCATTTTTAAGAGTAAACCTAATCAAATTTCGTGCCACAATCAATTTCATTGAATAAATTTACCTTATTTTACTCTTAAGTACGGCTTTTCGCCCGTACAGACTGGCGTATTCCACGTTCAATTTTTTTCGTTAACTTTCCTGGCGGCCCGTGTAGGGCCGCATAATTCCTGCCCTTCAGCGTTTCCTTCCTTATCGCCTCTGGTTAAGATAGCAACTTAAGATCGCAACTTAAGATCGCCGTCCTGCAGAACCGCGTCAATTTTCCTGCCGGGCAAACGAGGACGTTATCAGAATAGGATTTTGCATGACTAACCGACTGAAAAGGTGTGTGCTGGCCTCGTTGATCCTGCTGCCAACGGTAGCCACGCAGCTTGCCCGAGCGGACATCAGCGATAATTTGCCGGATATCGGCACGACGGCTGGCAATACGCTTTCCGTTAATCAGGAACTGGCGATGGGGGATTTTTATGTCCGCCAGCTGCGGGCCAGCGCGCCACTGATCAACGATCCCTTGCTCAACGACTATATTAATCAGCTGGGACAGCGGCTGGTGGCGCACGCCTGGTCTGTCAAAACGCCGTTCCACTTTTTTCTGGTCAGCAATGACGAGCTGAATGCTTTTGCCTTTTTCGGCGGCAACGTGGTGCTGCATTCTGCCCTGTTCCGCTATACCGAAAACGAAAGCCAGCTGGCTTCAGTGCTGGCGCACGAAATTTCCCACGTTACGCAACGTCACCTGGCGCGCGCGATGGAAGAACAGCAGCGTAACGCGCCGCTGACCTGGGTCGGTGCGCTCGGATCCATTCTGCTGGCGATGGCAAGCCCGCAGGTCGGTATGGCGGCGTTAAGCGGTACGCTGGCGGGCGCGCAGCAGGGCGTGATCAGTTTTACCCAACAGAACGAGCAGGAAGCTGACCGCATCGGCATTCAGGTGTTGCAGCGTGCCGGATTTGATCCCCAGGCCATGCCCAACTTTCTGCAAAAGCTGTCCGATCAGTCCCGCTTTGCCTCTAAGCCGCCGGAAATGCTGCTAACCCACCCCCTGCCCGATAGTCGTCTGGCGGATGCGCGCAACCGCGCCAACCAGATGAAGCCGGTCGTGGTGCAATCTTCACAAGATTTTTATATGGCGAAAGTGCGCGTGCTGGGTATGTACGCTACCGGGAAAAATCAGCTTGATGACGACCTGCTGCAAACCCTGAGTAAAGGCAACACGCGTGAGCAGACCGCCGCGCAGTATGGCAAGGCCGTCCAGTTCCTGCAGGCTAAAAGTTATGACAATGCCCGACGTATTATCGCGCCGCTGCTGGCCGCACAGTCGAACAACGTCTGGTATCTGGATCTGATGACCGATATTGATATCGGCCTGAAGCAGCCGCAGCGCGCTGTCGCCCTGCTGGAAAAAGTCAAAACAACCAGCCCGGTGGTGCAGCTCAACCTGGCCAATGCTTACGTCGAGGCAAAGCAGCCAGCCAGCGCCATCAAAATCCTTTATCACTACACCTGGACCTACAAAGACGATCCCAACGGCTGGGATCTGCTGGCACAGGCGGCGTCCGCGCAGGGACAGACGGACGAAGAAGAAGCCGCGCGCGCAGAAAGCCTGGCGCTAAACGGCCAACTGGATCAGGCCATCCGCAGCTTAAGCAGCGCCAGCGCTGCCGTGCCGCTGGGCAGTCTTAAGCAGGCTCGCTATGATGCCCGTATCGATCAGCTGCGTGATTTACAGCAGCGTTTCCGTCAGTATCAGAAAAGATAGGTGTTTTATGTCCACCGTTGAGATTTACCATAACCCACGCTGCTCTAAAAGCCGCGAGACGCTGGCCCTGCTGCAAAGCAAAGGGATTGAACCAGAGGTGGTGCTCTATCTGCAAAATCCACCGGATGCCGCACAGCTGGAAAAGCTGCTCCAGCAGGCGGGTTTCACCTCTGCGCGCCAGCTGATGCGCACTAAAGAGGCGCGTTATCGGGCGCTGAGCCTGGATGATGTGTCGCTTAGTGAAGCGGATCTGCTGGCAGCAATGGCCGCTAATCCGGAACTGATTGAACGGCCGATCGTGGTGGCTAACGGCAAGGCCCGGCTGGGCAGACCGCCGGAACAGGTGCTGACGCTTTTTTAAAGCTCCAGCGCTTCTTTCACAAAGGGAATGGTCAGTTTGCGCTGGGCGCTGATGGAAGCGCGATCCAGCTTGTCGAGCGTCATAAACAGCGTGCGCATTTCCCGATCCAGCCTTTTTAGCAGAAAGCGGCCGACGTCTTCAGGCAGCTCAAAGCCGCGCAGTCGCGCTCGCAGCTGTAGCGCCTGGAGCTTGTCCTCATCCGACAGCGGTTGCAGACGGTAAATCTGCCCCCAATCCAGACGAGAAGCCAGATCCGGCAGCTTGAGGTTCAGCTGCCGTGGTGGACGATCGCCGGTAATCAGCAGCCGGGTACGACCGGTTTCCAGAATACGGTTATAAAGATCGAAAATGGCCATTTCCCAGGGTTCGTCACCGGCGATGCACTCAATATTATCGATGCAGATCAGCGCCAGCTGTTCCATTCCGTCCAGTACTTCGGGCACAAACCAGGTACGCTTGTCGAGCGGAACATAACCTACGGCTTCGCCATGCGCGGAAAGTTCCGCACAGGCCGCGTGGAGCAGATGGCTGCGCCCGCCGCCTTCACGCGACCAGAAGTAGAGATAGCTGCCGTGCTCCTGCTGCAGCGCACTTTGCAGCGCGGCGATCAGCGACGGGTTGTCCCCCGGCCAGAAGCTGGCGAAGGTTTCATCATCGGGCAAATAGAGCGGCAGTGAGAGCTGTGCCGGAGTGTTCAGAAGCACCTCAGTAATGGGTCAAAATCCGGCGGAAGTTTATCACAGATCTTTGCGGATTATGAAACGGGCAGCACCGCTACCCGTCAGATCTTTACTCGCGATCCTGTGGATCCAAAATGATCTCTTCAGGCCGAATCAACGTAATCAGCCTGAAGATCAGGCTCAACCCGATTCCCACGAGGGTCGCCAGCGCCATGCCTTTCAGCTCTGCCGCACCAATATGCACCGTGGCGCCGCTGACGCCAATAATCAGGATCACCGAGGTCAGGATCAGATTCTGCGCCTTGTTGTAATCCACTTTGGATTCGATCAGCACGCGAATACCGGAAGCGCCAATTACGCCGTAAAGCAGCAGCGAAACGCCGCCCATCACCGGCACCGGCACCGCCTGAATAGCGGCGGCCAGCTTGCCAACACAGGAAAGCAGAATAGCAAGAATAGCCGCGCCGCCAATCACCCAGGTGCTGTACACGCGCGTGATCGCCATAACGCCAATATTTTCACCGTAGGTCGTGTTAGGCGTCGAGCCGAACAGGCCGGAAAAAATCGTTGAGACGCCGTTGGCGAACATTGAACGATGCAGGCCCGGATCTTTCAGCAGGTCTTTTTTAACGATGTTCGCCGTCACGACCAAATGCCCGACGTGCTCGGCGATCACCACCAGCGCCGCAGGCAGAATGGTCAGCATCGCCGCCCATTCAAAACGTGGCGTATAGAAGGTCGGCAGATCGGAAGAGCG
>DOOK01000290.1:0-457 GCA_003512805.1 Erwinia sp.
AGCAGAAGCAGAAGCAGAAGCCGGAACACCCGCCCGCCGGGCTGGAAAAAGCGAAAACGGAAAGCGTGCCGTATAGGGTCGGTGCTGAATGCGCCTGGCTATTAATAAAGCCATTCAGGCGAAGCTTCGCTGTTTTCATTATGAAGTTAACCCTTTTATAGCAAGAGTTATGGAGCAGAAGATGACTAAAATGTTTCCAACAAAGGATTTAGGTGATGTCTCGGTCACGGCCGTAAGCGATGGTTGAACAAGCAGACTTTTCCATTTGTCGGATGCAAATCGGGTGCAAAAGGGAAGCGGATACGCTTAAGGCAAGGTTTTTTATAGGTACAGGCTGTTTCGTCCCGCTCACTGATGCGATAAATTCGGGGAGAAAGAGGCGTGTGGCAAAAAGCAAAAAGCCCGCTTAAGTTTCCTTAAGCGGGCTTCTTAAATATGGCTCCTCTGACTGGACTCG
>DOOK01000290.1:725-7144 GCA_003512805.1 Erwinia sp.
AACTACAGAGGAATCGGTTTCGATGGGGCGCATAGTAGCGAGGGCTGAGCGGCGTGTCAACAGGAAAAAAGTTCAGGCCTTTCAACTGGCTATCTTTAAAACAATAGGGACAGTTACTGTACGGTGTCCGCACCGTTGCGCAACAGCGGATCCTGACGATAGAAGCCGCAAAAAAGGCGGTAAAGGGTTGGAAAGCGTTCATTCAGCAGTTCAGGCGCGCTGAAAAAATATTCAGACAGGACGGCAAAGCATTCTGCCGGATCGCTGGCCGCATAAGCATCTATCGTCGCGGCGTTTTCGCCTACCAGGTCGATTTCTTCTGTGATGCTGGCCATGGCTTCGGTCAGCGCCTGCTCCCATGCCGCCACGTTCCGCAGTGGCATAGCCGGTACGCCATTAGCGTTATCACTGCCTCGGCTATCCAGCTTGTGGGCAACTTCATGAATAATCAGGTTATAACCGGAAAGGTCGAACGAATCCTGCACGTCCAGCCAGTTAAGCACTACCGGGCCCTGTTGCCAGCTCTGGCCCGACTGTACCATGCTCTCGCGGTGCACCAGGCCAAACTCATCCTGCCATTCGTCGTCAACGATAAAAGGCGCAGGATAGAGCAACACCTCATGAAAACCATCCAGCCAGTCATAGCCCAGGTTGAGTACCGGCAGGCAGAACAGCAGAGCCAGCCGGGTAGACTTCAGATCGTCCAGCGCAAAATCCTGCAGCGCCACCAGCCGTTTTTGTTGCAGGAAGCGCGTGGCCAGCTGGATAAGCTTTTGCTGCTCGGCATCATTCAGTGCGCCAAGCAGGGGGATAGCTAACGCCTGCTGCCAGGGCAGCGCGTCGAAGACGGCATCGTTGGATTTCCGGAACCATTTCATCATCAGTCAACCCAAAGCAGAGGAGACTTACCCTGCCGCAGCGGCTCGTTTTGCACAAGGTCCGGCGTGCAGGCCACATAAGAGGGCAGGGCAGCATGGAACAAACTGGCAAGCTTAAGCAAGCTTTTCAGTCGCATTCTGTGACGGCACGAAAAGGCGGGCCCGGTGGCCCGAGCCAGCCGGAACCGGAGGGCGCTTATAAACGCTCGAATTCAATCACCCAGACCCAGGGGTTCACTTCCCAACTGGTGCCGCCATACTGCAGTGCCCACTGCTTGCGGTAAGCATCCTTGGGTGAAATGACCTCGTTGTGCATAGTAAAAAAGTTATTCAAAAAATGAGAATCTGTCTGCACGCCTTCGGCCAGTACATCATCGTCGCTGATATCCTGAATTTTCTCTGCCCGAACGGCGGTGACGACCAAATCGATTCGGCTCGCCCAGCGCGGCATATGAATGCCGGCCTGCCAGCCAAAATGTTCATCTTCTTCCCCTGCGCTGGAAAACTCGCTGGTATCGGCCCGGTAGCGGCACCAGGCAGAAGACTTAAACAGGGCCGGATTACGTTCGTAGTTGGCCATCTCTTCTACGGGGACAACCGGGCCTCGCCAGGTCTCTCTTACCCACAGGCGATCGCCCGGTTGGCCGTAGGGACAGTGGTAGCTTAAGTTTTCCATGCCCATCACGCGGTTGCCCTGCAGGTGATTATTCAGGACATCAATCCCGTAGCACCCTTCATGATTATCCTGACCTGGGCCAAAAAGTTGTGACTTCATAATGCGTCGGGTCTGGCGCTGCTGGCCTGAGAGCAGTGCTCGCACCCGTTGATCGCTAAACAAAATCGGGCGTTCTTTCATGGTTTGACCCCTGTTTCTTATTAGTTAAGACCCGCTCACCGCCGTCAGGCGAAAAGGGATCCGGCATATGCTGTTAGCCTGTAGTGAAAAGTGTATACAAAAAGTTATGCAAACATTAGCTGTGCTTGTTTATTTTTGAACCTCTTCTTCGCTCTCGCTTTCTGTGTGCGACGGGTGGCGAAGATCGGGTTCTGGCGGCTAAACGCCGCTGCTTTATCCGGGCCATCATAAATTTGACATCTGCCGCCTTTACAATCCCTTACAGTGAGCATGAGAGGGTATTATCGGAGCTTTCCGACAATAGCTTTAGTAAAAAACGACGACCGGCCGGCATTGATTCTAACTTACTGTGCAACAAAATGCTGGTAAGTTATTGCAAAAACAACATTATAAGTGTTTATCATTTTGGTTAAAAACAAGCCATTCGTTTGCGCTGTGTCACCCTCGCTACGGGAAAATTGTTGTAGCGGGGTTAAGGCAAGGGTTATAAACATGATGTAGATCGCATTTTTATCGCTGGTGGCACCGCGGTGAAGTCAGCCGCTGACGCCTTTGCAAATTGATATTACAGGGAAAAAGCTATGACACTGACCCACTGGCAAACTCGCTTTGAAAGCTGGCTGTTTGAGAGCTGGCCACAGGATGACAAAGCGCATGACGTGGCGCATCTGCGACGCGTCTGGCTTACGGCACAGCGTATGATGAAAGGGATGCACGTGGATGAGCTGGTTGTGCTTACCGGCTGCTATTTTCACGATATTGTCAATTTGCCCAAAAACCATCCTGAACGTCATCTGGCTTCGGCAAAGGCGGCGGTCGAAACACGGCGCATATTAACGGAAGTCTTTCCGGATTTTCCTGCGGACAAGCGTGACGCGGTAGCGCATGTGGTACACGCCCACAGTTTTAGTGCAGGCGTGACAGCGGAAACGCTGGAGGCGAAAATCGTTCAGGACGCTGACCGCCTGGAATCACTGGGTGCAATCGGGCTGGCTCGGGTGTTTTACGTGTCCGGCGCGCTGGGACGCTCGCTATTCGACAGCGCCGACCCACTGGGTCGAGATCGCCCTCTGAACGATGCGGAATGGGCGCTCGATCATTTTCAGAAAAAGCTTCTTAAGTTGCCGCAAACCATGCAGACGGCGGAGGGACGGCGGCTTGCCGAACATAATGCGGATTTCCTGATTACCTATATGGCCAAGCTTTGCGCTGAACTGAAAGGGGAATTCTGCGAGCTGGATCCTGATGTCCTGCGGGAATTTGTCGAGGCGCGCGGGAAATATTAAATTTTTGTGACAGTATGGTTAAGGGGATCTTTTCAGGCTACCGTGTTGCTAACATTTACCAGGAGATTCAGGCATGACCGACGCTGTTAGCTTAACGTTAAAAATTGACCCGGCTTTGAAAGAGACGCTGAAAAATCTGGCACAGGAAAACCAGATTTCGCTCAGTCAGGAAGTCAGCCAGCGTTTGCAGCTCAGTCTGTCCACCCAACAGCATCCGGCGGTCGACAACCAGAGCGTGCTCGAAGAGGTTGCTCCTCAGCTAAACGCCAAAAGCGCGTCCGAAGAGGCTGATGCTCAGCTAAATGCCAGCGAGTTAAAACAGGTACGCGCCCTGCTTAAGAAATCGAAAAAGAAAAAGTAAAGCGCCGTCCCTGGCCGCCCGGTCAGGGACATATAATCACGGTTGTCGCTCGCCACCAGATCGCAAGGCTTCTTCATGCCGTATAGACAGGGGCTAAACTTCTTCGTCATCTCCGTAATAGAGTACGCCAAGCTTAATCAACGGCCGACCCTGGCTTTTGCGGTGCAGGTTGCTGTCGCGCAATGAATAAACGCAACCGCAATACTCCTGCTGATAGAAGCGTTCGCGCTTGCTGATGTCAATCATGCGTGCCGAGCCGCCTTTTTTCCGCCAGTTGTAATCCCAGTAGGCCAACCCCGGATAGGGCGCAGCAGCACGCTCGCCGCAGTCGTTAATTTGCTGCATATTTTTCCAGCGCGAAATGCCCAGGCAGCTGGTCATGACCGGAAAGCCATTTTCATGGGCATAAAGTGCAGTACGCTCAAAACGCATATCAAAACACATAGTACAGCGTGCGCCACGTTCCGGTTCCCATTCCATGCCTTTAGCCCGCTCAAACCAGTTGTCGGTATCGTAATCGGCATCAATAAAAGGGACACCATGCTTTTCGGCAAAGCGGATATTTTCCTCTTTACGCAGCAAATACTCTTTTTGCGGGTGAATATTGGGATTATAAAAAAAGATAGTGTAATCGATGCCCGCAGCCGCGATAGCTTCCATAACCTCGCCAGAGCAGGGCGCGCAGCAAGAGTGCAATAGCAGTTTGTTCGCGCCGTTCGGCAGGCTTAACGGCGGACGAGTTATATCGCTCATTATTTCAGCTCCATTTTTTTAAACACGGCAAGTTTAGGCGGATGATCGGCCAATGTCACGGATCCCGGCTCACAGTAAAAGCCGCCAGCCCCCTGGTTTTAGCCTGATGAAGTGGTAGACTGGCAGGCGTTTATTTCCGGCAACCGAGAGATTATGAGCGAGTTTGACACTATTGCAGAAGCCCAGTCTGGTCTGGAAGATCGCCAGCTGGCGGCACGCCTGCTGGCCGTTTACGATATCAAAACCCTTCTGGCGACGCTGCAGCAGGTTGGTCACGCTAAGTGGACGCGGGAAACCTTAAACTGCTGGCTGAACGGCACGGGAACGGTATTGAGCCAGGCGGAAGCGGCGGCGTTATCCGCTCTGTTGCCCGAGCCGCCCGCCCATCATCCGCATTACGCTTTTCGCTTTATCGATCTGTTTGCCGGTATCGGCGGCATTCGCAGCGGCTTTGAGGCGATTGGCGGGCAGTGCGTGTTTACCAGTGAATGGAATAAATACTCGGTCAGAACCTATAAGGCGAACTGGTACTGCGATCCCCAGGCGCACGTGTTTAATCAGGATATCCGCGACGTGACGTTAAGCGCCCGGCCGGTTAGCGAGCAGGAAGCCTATCAGCATATTGACCAGAACGTACCGGATCACGATGTGCTGCTGGCCGGTTTTCCCTGCCAGCCGTTCTCGCTGGCTGGCGTCTCGAAAAAAAATGCGCTGGGCCGCGCCCACGGTTTTGAATGCGAAGCGCAGGGCACGCTGTTTTTTGACGTGGCGCGCATTATTACCGCGAAAAAACCGGCGATCTTTGTGCTGGAAAACGTTAAAAATCTGAAGAGCCATGACAAAGGGAAAACCTTCCGCATCATTATGGCCACGCTGGACGAGCTGGGTTACGACGTGGCCGATGCGGATCTCAACGGTTCTGCCGATCCCAAAATTGTCGACGGCAAGCATTTTCTACCACAGCATCGCGAGCGTATCGTGCTGGTAGGGTTTCGGCGCGACTTGAATCTGCCCAAATTCACGCTTTCCGCGCTCGCCTCGCTCTATCCACAGCAAAGGATCCCGCTGCGCCAGCTGCTGGACAGCCAGGTCGAGGCTAAATATATCCTTACGCCGTCGCTGTGGAAGTACCTCTATAACTACGCGAAAAAGCATCAGGCAAAGGGCAACGGTTTTGGTTATGGGCTGGTGGACCCCGATAAAGAGCACGGCGTGGTGCGGACGCTTTCTGCGCGCTACTACAAAGACGGGTCGGAAATCCTGATCGATCGCGGCTGGGATCGGCAACAGGGCGAAGCAGATTTTGACCATCCGCAAAATCAGCAGCGTCGCCCGCGCCGCCTGACGCCAAGAGAGTGCGCCCGGTTAATGGGCTTCGAAGCACCTGGCGAAACGCGTTTCCGCATTCCGGTTTCAGACAGCCAGGCCTATCGCCAGTTTGGTAATTCAGTGGTGGTGCCGGCTTTTGCCGCGGTCGCCAGGCTGTTGCAGCCCTGGATAGCGCAGGCGGTAAAACAGCGTTCCCAAAAGTAGGCGGCGGCTCCGGGCGTCTATACTGAAGTCATCTCAAGGAGGACGCCATGGCCGATGTTCACACTTCCGAAATTCGCAGCAAAAACATGCGTGCTATCCGTACCCGCGATACGGCTATTGAAACCCGCCTGGCGGAACTGCTGGCGGAGCGGGGGTTCAGCTATCGCGTGCAGGATAAAACGCTGCCGGGCAAGCCGGATTTTGTGTTAGAAAACCCGCCAGCCATTGTTTTTGTTCATGGCTGCTTCTGGCATCATCACGACTGCCATCTCTTTAAAGTCCCCGCGACCCGCACCGAGTTCTGGATGAACAAAATTAACGGCAACGTGACGCGCGATAAGCGATTTATTCATGAGCTGAGCGCCAGCGGCTGGCGGGTGCTGGTAGTCTGGGAATGCGCGCTGCGCGGTAAACACAAACTGGCAGATGAGGCGATAAGTGCAAGGCTGGAAGAGTGGCTCTTTGCCGGGGAAGGCAACGCTGAAATTGACTGGCAGGGCATTCACCTGATGCGCGAACGCCCTGCACAGCGTCCTAGTCCGGGCGGCCCACCGATTTAATGACCGGCTTACCCGGGAACAAATATTTGCCCAGCGTCACCAGCACCACGGCGAACAGGATTATTGCCAACGCCAGCCACTCGCGTGGCGAAAGGCTTTCACCGGCAAAGCTGATGCCCAACAGTACGGCTACCACCGGGTTCACGTAGGCATAGCTGGTAGCGACGGCGGGACTGACGTTACGGATCAAAA
>DOOK01000290.1:7259-11119 GCA_003512805.1 Erwinia sp.
CTGACGTTACGGATCAAAAACATATAGGCGTTAATAGCGATAATTGACCCGAACAGCGTCAGGTAGCCGAGGGCCAACAGGCCGGACAGGCCCGGCGCGGCGGCCAGCTTTTCGCCGCTAAGCTGACTGCCCAGCAGCAGGACGGCGCCTGCCGCCAGCATTTCTATCGCTCCCGCCATCATGCCGGAAGGTAATGTAATCCGTGACCCCCACACCGAGCCAAATGCCCAACTGACAGAGCCAATCAGAATAATTACCGCCCCCCAGGGATTGCCGCCGAGATGGCCGCCGCTGTTTAGCAAAATAATACCGACCAGCCCAACCGCAATGCCCAGCCACTCTATCCAGCGCGTTGCCATGCCGAACAGGCGGCTAAAACACATGGCGAACAGCGGCACGGTCGCTACCATAACGGCAGCGATGCCGGAAGGGACCTGCTGATGCTCTGCAATCGTCACCGCGCCGTTGCCAACGGTCAGCAACATAATCCCCACCAGCGCGGCGTTGCCTGCCGCTCGCCAGCCGGGAAGCCGCTCACCGCGCAGCAGCAGAAAGACCAGCAGCACGACGCCTGCCAGCACAAAGCGTACGCCAGCCAACATCATGGGCGGCCAGCTTTCCACCCCGATACGAATGACGAAATAAGTCGATCCCCAGATAAAATAGAGGGCAAATAAAGCGGCCAGAAGCGGAAGCAGGGCCGGAGCACGACGTAACATAAGATTTCTCGCAGTGGGTCGGGGTCGTTACGTTAACGTTTTAACACGTTTTCAACCAGATGAAATACCGTCTTTTTTTCAGCCGAAAAGCGATTCACTCCACATAATTTGCATCTCTCGTGCATACTTGCTTAGATCACACTCTTTAACATCCTGTAGCAGGGCGGACGATGGCCAGTATCAAACTCACAGTCAGGCGACTGTACAAAATCAGCGGCGAGCGCATGGTCAACACCCAGGCTACCGCGCGCATTTTTGTCGGCGAGCAGCTGGTAGCAACCGAAGAGATCGCCGGTATGACCGAAAGCCCGGTCAGCAAATTTGTGCATCACAACCTGGACGCGGGTCAGCCGGTGCGGGTTGAGTGGGATTGCGAAGGCGTAGCCGATATGACGGTCGCGCAGGTCAACGTGTGTCCCTGCTGTCAGCATGATGAACATTAAATAAGGAAGGACATTTTGGCAGGAAGTAGTTTACTGACTTTACTGGATGATATCGCCACGCTGATGGACGATATTTCAATCATGGGTAAGGTGGCGGCAAAGAAGACCGTTGGTGTGCTGGGCGACGACCTGTCGCTGAATGCGCAGCAGGTCAGCGGCGTGAAAGCCAATCGGGAACTGCCCGTGGTCTGGGGCGTGGCAAAAGGCTCTTTTCTTAACAAGCTGATTTTGGTGCCGCTGGCGCTGGCGATCAGCGCGTGGATCCCCTGGGCGATCACGCCGCTGCTGATGCTGGGCGGTGCCTACCTCAGCTATGAAGGCGTGGAAAAAGTCATGCACAGCCTGCATGGCAAAGCGAATAACAGCGATGAAGCGCGTGAACAGCGGTTGCGCAACCTCTCCCAGCAGGAAGCGGCTGCCTTCGAGAAGAAAAAAGTGAAAGGCGCGGTACGCACGGACTTTATTCTGTCGGCGGAAATCGTGGCGATTACGCTTGGCATTGTCTCCGAAGCGCCACTGCTCAATCAGGTACTGATCCTGGCCGGTATCGCCATTTTGGTCACTATTGGCGTCTACGGCATTGTCGCCTGTATTGTAAAAATTGACGACCTGGGCCTGTGGCTGCAACAGAAGTCCTCTTCACTGGCGCGCGGCATTGGCGGCGTGCTGTT
Source organism: Erwinia sp. (assembly GCA_003512805.1). Taxonomy (GTDB): domain Bacteria; phylum Pseudomonadota; class Gammaproteobacteria; order Enterobacterales; family Enterobacteriaceae; genus Erwinia. The sequence continues at coordinate 9,093 of DOOK01000290.1, forward strand.
GACGCTGGCACCTAAGATGATGAAGGTGCTGACGGTAGTGGGCACCATCGCCATGTTTCTGGTCGGCGGCGGTATCATTGCGCACGGCGTGCCGGCGATGCATCACTTTATTGAGCATCTGGCCACCGGGCATAGCGGTTTTATCAGCTCGCTTATCAGCAATGGCGCGAATCTGGTGATAGGCTTTATCGTCGGATCGATCGTGCTGTGCGGGGTAAATCTGGCTGGCAAACTACGGGCATAATCAGTATAAAGACACCCCTTCACCAAACCGGGAGCGAAGATGAAAGACGATATTTTTGAATTTGATATTGATGCCGAGCTGGAACAGGCACAGGCTAACGCCGAGAAAAAAGCCAGCGAAGTCCCGAGTGACCTGGGCGACGAGGCGGATTGCGAAGGCTGCAAAATCTAAATCAGGCCCCTGTGCGAAGCGAGTAATTCTTACTCGCTTTTTTTATTTCCGCCTTTTTAACTGCTTATTTATTTTTAACAAAACTTTTACCTGCCATTAACGGCGCGCCGCCCGATTGCCTGCTATACCTGAATTTCCCCCGATAGTTTCCAGCTTAGGAGAAACGGCATGATCCTGGTCAGTGAATCAGTTCAGCTTAAAGAAGGTGGTCCGGCGATGGTGGTTACCGGCTATGCCAGCGGTATGGTGGAGTGTTCCTGGTACGATGGTTACAGCGTACGGCGTGAGGCCTTTCGGGAAGAGGAGCTGTGTGCGCTAAATGCAGAGCAAGACCAGCTTGTCAGCTAGCCTTTACTGAACAGGACGAAAAATTTCGTCCTGTTCGCATTTATTTCCTGCCGCGCTGCGTTGATAAAAGAGGCGAGCTGCGCACAACCCGGCATGGCTAAAGTTTTATAGCCGTTTGTGGAAAAGCGTGAAGCCTTCATTTTTTAAAAACTGTGCCTGACCGCCGACCGCAGGCTCTGCATACAGACGTCTTAGGACAACATCGCGTCTGCGACCGACCCTAAACGTTGCCCTTGTTATCCTCTTCAACCGCCTGGTAAATACGCTGCATGATATCCGGGAAGGCGGACTGTACGCGGCTCCAGCTCGGAATAAACGGTTTTTCGTTCGGGCGTTCAATGAAAGACTGTCCCGCTTCCAGAATCGACTGGGTAAACATCTCCACCGCAGCCTCTTCCGCATGCTGATCGAACTTCAGACCGTTCATCGCCGCTTCGTGGCTGTAGATCTCCATCATGTCCAGCGCGTTACGGTAATAGGTGGCTTTCAACACGCGAAACGAGTCGCTGGTCAAATCCACGCCCATTGTGGCCATTTTGCGCAGCAGAGACTGAACGATATCGTTACTCATCCGACGCAGGCCACCCGTGCCGTCCTCTTCCGACAGCGGCTGATGCTTGTGATCGTAATTATGCGCAATTTCAACCTGGCAGCTCTGGCGCGTGGTGTAGTTACGGTAGATCTCAGACAGTACGCCGATTTCCAGCCCCCAGTCGCCGGGGATTTTTATGTTGTTCAGGACGTGCGTACGCATCGCGAACTCGCCAGAAAGGGGATAGCGGAAACTGGTCAGGTAATCGAGGTATTCCGAATGGCCATACACTTTCTGCAACGAACGCAGCAGCGGCCCGACCAGCAGACGCCCAACCCGACCATTCAGCTTGCTGTTGGCTACGCGGGCGTAAAAGCCCTTACAGAACTCATACTGGAAGGCGGGGTTCGCCAGCGGATAAAGCAGCCGTGCCAGCATGCCGCGCTCATAGGTCACGATATCGCAATCGTGGAGCGCCACGCAGCTGGTACTCTCCGAAGCCAGCGTGTAGCCCGTACAGAACCAGACGTTTCGGCCCTTGCCCGGTTGAGAAGGGGAAAGCCCTTCTTTATCCAACTCGGCGTCAATGGCTTTCAGGCGCGGCCCGTCATTCCATAAAATACGATGGCGCTGCGGCAGCCGGGAGAAAAACTCGCGGGCGTAGAGAAACTGATCGCGGTCGGCACGATCCAACCCGATGACTATCTCCTCCAGATAAGGAACCTTAGCCAG
>DOOK01000155.1:0-403 GCA_003512805.1 Erwinia sp.
CAGCTCCGGTTCCTGTTTACACAGGCGGCGCCAGTCAACGATGGGCATGCGTATCTGTAACCCTACGCTGCCGTCATCTTCATTCCACTCTTTTTCTATCGCCTGCAGCTGATAAAAGCGGCTGCGCAACCGTCCTGCTTCGGGCGGCAGGCGTAAATCGTACTGGGCTATTTCACCCGCCAGCCGCTCGGTCAGCGCCTGAAACAGCAGCGGTATGCCTTCGCCTGTTTGGGCTGAAAGCCAGACGCGAACGGGCAAGTTTTCATCGTTACGATCGATTCGGGGCGTGAAATCGTCCAGCGCATCAATCTTGTTCATTACCTGCAATGTCGGGATGTCGTTCGCTTCGATCTCTTCCAACACTTCTTCTACAGCTTCAATGTTCTCATCCACGCGCAGATCG
>DOOK01000155.1:588-995 GCA_003512805.1 Erwinia sp.
CGGCATCGATAACGTGCAGAAGTAGCGTGGCCTGCCGGGTTTCCTGTAGCGTAGCCTTAAAGGCAGCGACCAGGTCGTGCGGCAGGTGACGAATAAAGCCTACGGTGTCAGCCAACACGACTTCGCCCACGTCCACGACATCCAGACGACGTAGCGTGGGATCCAGGGTCGCAAACAGCTGGTCAGCGACATAGACCTCGGCAGAAGTGATGCGGTTAAAAAGAGTGGATTTCCCGGCGTTGGTATAGCCGACCAGTGAAAGCGTAGGCACATCGGCCTTGTTGCGCGCCTGACGTCCCTGGTCGCGCTGCTTCTCCACTTTCTCCAGTCGGGAAAGGATCAGCGTGATGCGGTTGCGCAGCAGGCGACGGTCAGTCTCCAGCTGCGTTTCACCCGGGCCGCGCAGG
>DOOK01000155.1:1164-3919 GCA_003512805.1 Erwinia sp.
TTCACCCGGGCCGCGCAGGCCAATACCGCCTTTCTGGCGTTCAAGGTGAGTCCAGCCGCGTACCAGTCGCGTGGCGAGATGGCGCAGCTGAGCCAGCTCAACCTGAAGTTTACCTTCGTGGGTACGCGCACGCTGGGCAAAGATGTCCAGGATCAGGCCGGTGCGATCGATGACGCGGCACTGGCATAACGCCTCAAGGTTGCGTTCCTGAGCCGGACTCAGGGCGTGGTCGAAGAGCACGACGGAAGCACCGCTGGCTTTAACCGCCTCGGCTATTTCTGTCGCTTTGCCTTCACCAACAAAATATTTTGGATGTGGCGCCTTTCGGCTTCCGGTAATGACGCGTAGTGCTTCGACACCAGCGGAAGAGACAAGAGTTTCAAACTCCTGTAAATCTTCCATATCTCTGTCTTGGGAGAAATAGATGTGTACCAGTACGGCCTGCTCACCGGCATCATAACGGTCAAACAAACTTAAAACCTCTCAGAACCTTGTTGAACCTGCTTTACGATGGCCATACTGCCTGGAATCAGAGGCAAAATGCACCCTTGCGCTGAAGAGCGACACCCGATCGCCAACCCGTGAAAAGCGGCGCGAGTCAAAGACATTGCCAGGACGGGCGAGCCGGCCCGTCCTGAAAGAAGAGTGATTACTCTGCGTCGTCACTTTCCTGCTGGGGCTGCGATGATGCCCCCTGATTACTGCCACCGTGATGATAGTTGCTGCTTCCGCCACCCGCATTGTTGCTGTGATGGGAGACCGGACGGGACGGAACAACGGTAGAAATGGCGTGTTTATAAACCATCTGGCTAACCGTGTTCTTCAGTAAAATTACAAATTGGTCAAATGATTCAATCTGACCCTGCAGTTTAATACCATTCACCAAATAAATCGAAACCGGAACACGTTCGCGACGCAGTGCGTTCAAGAACGGATCTTGCAATGATTGCCCCTTAGCCATTCTATCTTTTCCTTATATGCTTGTTGTTTACTACTTAAGAGCTTGCGCTCTGAAATACTGCGTAAAAATTTGCGCACGATAACGCACCAATTGTACACAATCACTCAGCCTTCGCACTAAGAACCTGTAATACCTCTGCCAGCGCCGCTTCAGGTTGTTCGCTATCCAGCCAGTGAACATCCTTCCAGCCACGCAGCCAGGTTATCTGGCGCTTGGCTAATTGCCGTGTTGCGCAAATTCCCCGATAAACCATGTCATCGTAATCGATCTCGCCCTGCAAAAATGACCACATCTGGCGATAACCCACACAACGAATGGAAGGCATGTCCGTATGCAAATCACCTCGTGCAAAAAGTGCCCGAGCCTCCGCTTCAAATCCTGACGATAACATTTGGTGAAAACGAAGCGCGATACGTTGATGGATCGTTTCCCGCTCGCGAGGAGCAATGGCGAACTGCACTACCTCGTACGGCAACGCTTCCCCTGCGATTTTCGTCAGTTCTGTTAAAGTTTTACCTGAAATGAAAAAAACTTCCAGTGCTCGCGAGAGTCTCTGAGGATCATTCGGATGAATACGATTTCCAGCAATGGGATCTATTTCACATAACTGACGGTGAAGTGCTTCCCATCCCTCTTCACTCGCCCTTTGCTCTATACGCTGGCGAACCTCAGGATCGGCCGGGGGCAACGGCGATAATCCTTCCAGTAGCGCCTTGTAGTAGAGCATGGTACCACCAACAAGCAGCGGGATACGCCCGCTTCGGGTAATCTCTGCCATTTCCGCCAGCGCATCGCGGCGGAACTCCGCCGCCGAGTAGGCTTCTGCAGGATCGCGAATATCTAATAAACGATGGGGCGCCAGCCGCAGCTCCTCTGCAGAGGGCTTGGCGGTGCCAATATCCATACCGCGATAAATCAGGGCGGAATCGACGCTAATCAGCTCAACCGGCAGCCGCTGACGTAAAGCAATCGCCAGCGCCGTTTTACCGGAGGCCGTAGGCCCCATCAAAAATATAGCCTTAGGCCGGCCAACCTTGGATAAGTCACTCATGCTTCAGGGCATTCATCGCCAGTTCAGTATCGACATACTGTAGTAGTCCGGATGGCGGCGATTTAATCAGCTGCGGACAAAGTCGTTCAACCTCGGCCAGCAGCGCAATCGCCTGCGAGTGATTCCAGTTCGGACGTTCAGTTACGGCCTGCCGCGCTAACCACTGCGCCACCTGCCTGACCGAAATTTCCGGCTGTTGGGCAAGGTAGCCTAACAGTTCTGGAATCAAGATTTGTAAATTTTGTTGGCGCAATGGTAAAGGTACGGCGCGCAGCGTGATGTGCTGCCCGTCCGCTTCCAACTCTATGCCCATTTGCTGCAATAACGTCGCCAGACGACCGGCCACTTCGCGCTCCGGTCTGGCCATTTTTATCCTGACCGGGATCAGCAGCGGCTGCGGCTTCAGTCCTTCTTCGCCTGGTTCCAGCTGCGCCTGCCTGAGCCAGCGCTCCGCCACCGGCAGCGAAATCAGGGCCAGCCGTTCCCGGGATTCCAACAGCGCAAAGTCGTTATGCATTACGGTTAGCACGCGGCCAAAACTCTCGCTGTGGCCACTGAGCGATGGCTCAGGTTGAGGCTGCACGCGTAGGTTTTTAGGCTCGACAGGGCGCGGCGGCGCCTCTCTCGCGGCGGGCTGCTCTGGCGTTTGTAGCAGCTGGCGATAGAGTGCACCCTCTTTTTTCTGGTAGCCCGGCTCCTGATGTTGCCAGCTTGCCGCCGCTTTGCCGCCGCCGTTACCGCTG
>DOOK01000155.1:3967-6396 GCA_003512805.1 Erwinia sp.
ACGTTACCGCTGTCCGTCTTTCTGGCTGGCGCTGGCGCGGAAAAATGGTTGCTGCCCGCCGCCTGACGGTTTTCCGGCTGCCAGCGGCTGGCTGGTTCTTCCGCCGTTATGCCCGGCAGCGTTTCCGCACCGGCTTCCTGTAGCACACCGATCACGCCCTGATAGATAAAGTCGTGCACCAGGCGCGACTGATGGAAACGCACTTCATGCTTGGCAGGATGCACGTTGACATCGACCTGATGCGGGTCAATGGTCAGGTAAAGGACATAGGCAGGCTGGTGATCGCCCAATTTATCCTGATAGGCCTGGCGGATAGCATGATTGATCAGCCGGTCGCGCATCATGCGGCCGTTAACATAGCAATATTGCAGCTCGGTAACGGCGCGGGCCCCCACCGGGTCCGCTACCCATCCCTGTAAGTTGAGATCGCCGTGCTGCCATTCAATGGCCAGCGCATGGCTGAGAAAAGCGGTTCCGCAGATGGCGCCCAGCCGACGTTCGCGCTGTTTACTGTCGCTGACGGCGCGATACTGGCGGATCAGCTTGCCATTGTGAGTCAACGAAAATGCCACGTCGAATCTCGCCAACGCAATGCGCCGAATCACCTCGTCAATATGGGTAAATTCGGTCTTTTCCGTTCGCATAAACTTGCGGCGGGCTGGCGTGTTATAAAAGAGATCCAGCACCTCAAGCGTGGTCCCGACAGGATGCGCGGCGGGTTTGATAGTCACGTCCATCTCTCGTCCTTCCGCATAGGCCTGCCAGGCTTCCGTTTGTTCCGCCGTACGTGAAGTCAGGGTCAGACGCGACACGGAGCTGATGCTGGCCAGCGCCTCGCCACGAAAGCCGAGGCTCATAATGGCTTCCAGATCGTCAAGTGTGGTGATTTTACTGGTGGCGTGGCGAGCCAACGCCATCGCCAGTTCGGCTTTGTTGATACCGCAACCGTTATCACGAATGCGGATCAGTTTGGCGCCACCCCGCTCGATCTCAATATCTATTCTTGTCGCGCCAGCGTCCAGGCTGTTTTCGACCAGTTCTTTCACCACCGACGCCGGACGCTCTACCACTTCACCTGCGGCAATCTGGTTAGCAAGCTGTGGCGGCAATACCTGAATCGGCATAAAAGATCCTTGTTTACGAGGTTGGAATAGTCAGCGTCTGCCCCAGCATAACATTCTGCGATTTCATATTATTCGCCTGCTGTATCGCTTTCGGGCTGACGCCATAATGTGCCGCAATGCCGGTCAGCGAGTCGCCACGCACCACTTTATGCCGCTGCGGGCGGCTGACGCTGGCGCTCTGTGTGCCGGAAGCGGGAACTTTCAGCCGCTGCCCGACCCAGACGACATCCTTCTTCAACTTATTCATCGACCGCATCATCGTCATGCTGACGCCGTAATGGGCGGCGATGCCGGAAAGCGTCTCGCCTCTTTTCACCACATGGCGCGTAACCGCACCGGTGTAGCTTGTGCTGGCCGGTGCCGGGTTGGGCTGCACATCAACCGCCGTTGCGGACTGCAACGGTCGGTTTTCCTCCTTTGGGATAGATTGCAGCGGGTGCGCCAGGAAGTAGTTACGCAAGCCTTTATAAATCGACTCGGCAATCTTCTGCTGGTAAGCGCTACTGCCGAGCAGTCGCTCCTCCGAAGGATTACTGATAAAACCGGTTTCCACCAGCAGCGAAGGAATATCCGGCGAGCGTAATACTCCCAGGCTGGCGTGTTCCGGGCGACGTTTATGCAGTGAGCCAACCCGCTGTAGCTGAGCGATAACCTTAACCGCTACGTCGTAGCCGACGCGCTGCGAATGACCAAACTGTAAATCGAGCACCGCCTGGCTGAGATAGGGATCGGCCTGGCTGTTAGCCAACAGATCGCCCGCCCCGCCCAGCAGCTCAGACTGTTTCTCGTGCTGCTCCAGCCAGCCTGCCATTTCGCTGTTGGCGCGACGGTTAGAGAGAACCCAAACGGAAGCGCCGGATGCGCTGCGGTTCGGCGCGGCATCGGCATGAATCGATACCAGCAGATTAGCGTTCTGCTTGCGCGCCACGTCTGAACGGCCCATCACAGAAATAAAATAGTCACCGTCACGGGTCATCACGCCTTTAAACAGCGGATCGACATTTAGCAACGCCTTAAGTTTACGCGCAATGGCGATTGTTACGTTCTTTTCTTTCAGGCCGTTAGCCCCGATTGCACCGGGATCCTGGCCGCCGTGTCCGGCATCTATCGCGACGATAATTGCTTCCTCCGCGGCATGCACTTTCCTGCCCGGCACGGCGATTTCGTTGCCGCTGCTGACTGTCGTAACGGCGCTGCCCTTAAACGGGTTGTCTGCCGGTGCGGGGGGCGGGCTGCTGCTGACGGCTGCGGTGGCACGCGATGTCGGGCGCGTACCGTTAATGGTAAAGACCACGTTATAGGTGC
>DOOK01000154.1 GCA_003512805.1 Erwinia sp.
CTTTTCCACGACCTGAACCGCCGCCTTATGTAAATTGCGCGCGCGGGCATAGTAGCCAAGCCCGGTCCATAAATGCAGGACCTCATCCAGCTTTGCGGCAGCCAGATCGGCCACGTCAGGGAAGCGTGCCATAAAGCGTTCAAAGTAAGGGATCACGGTAGCAACCTGCGTCTGTTGCAGCATGACCTCAGAGAGCCAAACTTTATAAGGGGTTTTTTCCTGTTGCCAGGGCAGGGTTTTGCGACCGAAGCGCTGATACCAGTCCAGTACCTGCCGTGAGAACTGCTGCGCTTGCATCATCTTTGCGAGGTTTCCCGGGTAAATTAAAAATCAGGCTGGGATTCCAGCACAGACCCGTTATGCTGTAAACCGGAAGTTTCCAGGGCTTGCTTAACCGCTATAACTTTGCATAATGCCCGTTTTTCAGATATTGCAGACCAGCAGGCAGAAACATGAAGAATGATGTGATTACACCGGAGTTTGACGAAAACGGCCGTCCGATGCGCCGTATTCGTAGCTTCGTTCGCCGTCAGGGCCGCCTGACCAAAGGCCAGCAGCACGCGCTGGACCATTTCTGGCCTGTTAAAGGTGTGGAGTATCAGCCAGAACCCGTTGACCTGGCAGAACTTTTTGGCCGCGAAGCGCCGGTGGTGCTGGAGATCGGTTTTGGCATGGGCGCCTCGCTGGTGGCGATGGCCGCCGCGAATCCGCAGCAAAACTTTCTGGGTATTGAAGTGCATTCGCCGGGCGTGGGTGCTTGCCTCAGCGCAGCAGATGAAGCGGGCGTGGAGAATCTGCGCGTGATGTGTCACGATGCGGTGGACGTGCTGGAGAAAATGATCCCGGATAATTCGCTGCGTATGGTGCAGCTCTTTTTCCCGGATCCCTGGCATAAAGCGCGCCATAATAAGCGCCGCATCGTTCAGGGGCCTTTTGCCGAACTGGTTATGCGCAAACTGAAGCTGGGCGGCGTCTTTCATATGGCGACCGACTGGGAAGCTTATGCGGAACATATGCTGGAAGTCATGAGCAGCATCGCTGGCTACAAAAACCAGTCTGATACTAACGATTACGTGCCGCGTCCCGATTCGCGGCCGTTAACAAAATTCGAACAGCGTGGCCAGCGTCTTGGCCACGGTGTGTGGGATTTGATGTTTGAGAGGATTAAATAATGGCAGCTCAACGCAGTCGTCGCTTGCGTAAAAAAATGCATATCGATGAGTTTCAGGAACTGGGCTTTTCCGTCGCTTTCACCTTCCCTGAAGGCACCAGCGGCGACACCATCGACACCACCCTGGACGCCTTCATTAATGAAGTGATCGATCCTAACGGCCTGGCGTTTGACGGCAGCGGTTTCCTGCAGTGGGAAGGTCTGGTCTGCCTGCAGCAAACCGGCAAATGTACCGACGAGCATCGCGAACTGGTACGTAAGTGGCTGGAAGAGCGTAAGCTGAATAATATCCAGGTGACCGAACTTTTCGACGTCTGGTGGGACTAATTATTTATCTGCTGTAGGACTGGCAGGCAAACCGTCCGTCGAGGCCACGCATGCGTGGCCTTTTGTTTCTCAGGAGAAGAGTAAATGCGTAAAGCGATCGTAGCGGCCGCACTGCTGCTGGCAGCGGGTCAGGCGCAGGCCGACTATCAATGTAGCGTCAATCCTCAGGACGATATTGTTATCTCTGCGCAGACTGTAAAAGTGGTCGGGGCCGACGGCAGTCTGACCATCACGCCAACCGGCGATGTACAGCGCAACGGGCAGCCTGCTTCCGTCGATAACGCTGTGCGTCAGACCGCTATCGACTATCAGGCCGCGCTGCGCCGCGATCTACCCTGGGTTGATCAGGGGGCACGTCAGCGCCTGGAAAAAAGCCGCGTAGCGCTGGATAACGTCATCGTCAGCAAACTGGGCACCGACAGCCGGGTCCGCAGCCGTCTGACAAAGCTGGACGAGCAGCTGAAGCAGCAGATGAACCGGATTATTGAGCATCGCAGCGACGGACTGACGTTCCACCATCAGGCTATCGAACAGGTACGCCAGGATGGCGAAAAGCTGGTGCAGAGCGCGATGGGCGGGGTTATTCAGGACAGCCTTAACGAAATGGGTAGCAAGGTAAACGGCGATAATCCGCTGCAGGCGGTCATGGGCAACCTGGGCGGCTTACAGCAGGCTGTACAGGCGGAATGGAGCAATCAGGAGGCGGATTTCCAGAATTTTGGTCACGAAGTTTGTCATCGCGTGACGGCTCTGGAAGAACAGCGTAAGACATTGATTAATAATATAAAATAACCTTTTTCTGCCGGGAGCATTCCGGCAGATAGTCTGGTCGCGATTTCTGCAGGTTTTATAAAAAACCTTGTTGTCATCTTCTACTTTGAGAAAAAGCAGTGATGATAATTATGTAAGGGGGGTGTTTAACCGCTCTGTCTCATCAACTGCAACCTCTGTTACCTTATTAAAATGTCCCCAGAGCCAAAAGCCTCTCAGGCGAAAGCCTGCTCAGATAAGCCTTTCCATGGAATAAAATTTACTGACTTCGCCAACAAAGCAGACTGTTCAGGGATGAAATTCAGGACATTAACCCGTTGCTGAAGAAGTAAACAGTGGGCAAAACAGGTTCAGGATTTTTTGTAAAATTCAGCCAAAGTTGGTCTGTTCAAATCAGGGTTTTCAGGGGATTACATCATGTTAAGCCGTTGGAGCAGGCTGCATAACGGCCCGGACAGGCCATGCACAGACGGCTGGCCACGTAAAGCAGCTCCCGCTCAAATCAGGATTTTTCAGGGGATTACATCACGGTAAGCCGGTGGAGCAGGCTGCATAACGGCCCGGACAGGCCGCGCACAGGCGGCTGGCAACGTAAAGCAGCTCCCCGCTTTAGCGCACGGGGAGAAGATAACGCCGGGCAGTTACTCAGCCAGAAAAAGCTCCAGCAGCGAATTTAAAAACAGCTTACCTTTTTCCGTTACCTGCCAGCTTTGCGTCGTTTCCGTCAGGTAACCTTTCAGCAGCGCCACATCAAGCTGGGCACGGATCGTCTCTTCGCCCAGCCCGGTAAAGCGAGCAAACTCTTCGCGCGGCGCGGCTTCCAGCAACCGAAAACGGTTCATAAAGAACTCGAACGGCTTCTCTGTTTCTGCAACCTCGTGCTGACGATCCAGGTAGTTACCCTTCATAAAACCGCGTGGATGACGGGTTTTGGTGGTGCGGATAATCCGCCCGTCCACCTGAGTCAGCTTACCGTGCGCGCCGCAACCGATGCCCAGATAGTCGCCGAAGCGCCAGTAGTTGAGGTTGTGCTCGCAGCGGTAGCCCGGTTTAGCGTAGGCAGAAGTCTCGTACTGCTCGTAGCCTGCCGCCGTGAGTAACTGGTGGCCCTGCTCAAAGATATCCCATAACGCGTCGTCATCCGGCAGCACAGGTGGCCTGGAGGCAAACAGCGTATTGGGTTCGATGGTCAGTTGATACCAGGAAAGATGCGGCGGATCCAACTCGATAGCCTGCCGCAGATCGTCCAACGCTTCTGCCAGCGACTGATCCGGCAGACCGTGCATCAAATCCAGGTTAAAACTGCGCAGGCCTAATCCCTGGGCCAGCTTCGCCGCACGCTTAGCCTCTTCCGGGCCATGAATACGGCCAAGACGCGTCAGCTTCTGCTGGCTGAAGCTTTGCACGCCGATGGAGATGCGGTTAATACCGGCGCGCTGGTAGCCGCTGAAACGCTCAGCCTCGACGGTGCCCGGGTTTGCCTCCATGGTAACTTCCGCCGTGAGGGAGAGTGGTAAGCGCGCCCGCACGCCGTCCATCAGCATCTGCATCGCCTCGCTGCTCAGCAAGCTGGGCGTTCCGCCCCCGATAAAGATAGTGCCAACCTCACGACCCGCCGCCAGCGGCAGATCGGCATCCAGATCGGCCAGCAAATGCCGCACATACTCCTCGTGTGGGACTTCACCTTTCAGCGCGTGCGAGTTGAAATCGCAGTAGGGACATTTCTGTACGCACCACGGAATATGGATATAAAGACTGAGCGGCGGCAGATTATACATTGCGCATCGCTTCCAGCAGCAGGGCCAGCGCTTTACCGCGATGGGAAACCGCACGCTTCTCTTCTTTACTCAGCGCGGCGGCTGTTTTGCCCAGCGCCGGGACAAAGAAGACGGGATCGTAGCCAAAGCCACCTTCGCCGCTGATCGCGCGGGCAATTTCGCCCTGCCAGCTGCCGTGAAACACCAGCGGCGTGGGATCGTCAGCATGGCGCAGGTAAACCAGCACACAGTGGAACTGTGCCTGACGCTGGCCATCCGCCACGTTTTCCATCGCCTGCAGCAGCTTGTCGATATTCTGTCGATCGCTGGCCTCCTCGCCGGCGTAGCGCGCGGAATAGATGCCTGGGGCACCGCCCAGAGCATCCACCGCCAGCCCCGAGTCATCGGCAATGGCCGGCAAGCCGGTGATGGCCGACGCGTGACGCGCTTTCAGCAGAGCGTTCTCAATAAAGGTCAGCCCGGTCTCTTCGGCCGACTCCACGCCACACTCGGTCTGCGCCACGATATCCAGGCCAAAGGCGGCCAGCTTATCGGCCAGTTCACGAACTTTTCCGGCATTGCCGGTGGCGAGCACTACTTTTTGCATATCAGGTCCAGAAGTTAACTACCGTACAAATTAAAGCTGCGCCCAGCCGGGAACAAAGTCCATTCCCAGATAGTTCAGCATATAGAGGATCAGAATCACGGCCATCGCCGAGAAATCGATGCCGCCCATCGCCGGAATCAGGCGGCGCACGGGGGCCATCAACGGCTCAGTCAGCTGGATCAGCACGTAATCCACCGGGTTGCGGCCCTGACTTATCCAGCTCATCAGCGAGCGAATGATAATGACCCAGAACACCAGCACGCCAGCCGCTTTTACCAGCGAGACCAGGCCGAAATAAAGGAATACCGGATCGAAAATAAATACGCTGCTCTGTAGGGTGAACATCACGGTAAACAGCAGCACGCTCAATACCCAGGCCAGCAGTAAAGAAGCAGTATCCAACGGCCCGATGGAGGGAATGACCCGGCGCATCGGCCGGATCACCGGTTGGGTGATCTTAACGATAAACTGCGAAAATGGATTATAAAAATCGCATCT
>DOOK01000156.1 GCA_003512805.1 Erwinia sp.
GGACCGGTTATAACCGGTCCCCTTTTTTGTCCGATCCTTCCTGCTCCGTTTCCCTGAGCCGCATTTAAAATATCAGCTGAGTAAAAGGAGAAAAAACGTGCATCAGGCCGAAAATGAATTAGTCACGCTGCTTCATCAAAAGGCATTAAAAACCTTCCCAGGCATGACCATGGCGCTCGGCAAAGGGGATAAAATCATCTGGCAGGCAGCAGCGGGCTACGCGGATGCGAAAAATCACGTTAAGAGCGTGCCTGAAACGCAATTTGGTATCGGCAGCATTACCAAGGTTTTTGTGGCGGTCATCGTCCTTCAGCTGGTCGAAGAAGGTCTGCTATCGCTGGACGATCCCCTTTCAAACTGGCTGAAAAAGAACAGGCTGGCCGGTATTGCGAATGCCGAAAGCGTGTCCGTCAGGCAGTTGCTTTCCCACTATTCCGGCATACCCAGCTGGGAAAACCAGCCGTTATGGATTTCTGCCGCACGTGGGCAGCAGGCCAGACCGAATAAGATATGGTTGCCAGATGAAAGTCTTGATTATATTCGGGGCACAAACGCACTCTGCCTGCCGGGCGAAGCGTTTAACTATTCCAACAGCAACTTCACATTATCAGGATTGCTGATTGAAGCGGTCACTGCCCATTCTTTCGAGGAGGCATTGCGCAGAAGGATTATTCACCCGCTTTTGCTGAAAAGCACTTTCCTTGCCGCAGGGGGAGCTTTGGATAGCGGAAATATGTCCAGACGATTCCATCAGCGGGACGCGCACTTTATCAGAAACGCCGGAATAGCAGACGCCTTTACGCCAGCACCGAATAATATGTTGGACGTTTCCGCCATTAACCTGTCCGCTGAATGGGCGGCCGGAGGCATAGTTTCTACGGCCCGGGACGTCATGACTTTTATGCTGGCACTGAAAAACGGCAAATTGCTTCAGGTTGAAAGCATGACGGAAATGCAGCGATGGCTTCCGGCCGATGGCGCAGAAATGGGATTGAGCCTGTTCAGGACAGACACCGATGATGGTGTGGTCATAGGACACGGTGGGAACGTCCTCGGTGCCAGCGCCTGCGTAGGTTGGTATGAAGAGACTGACTGTGCGATCGCTATCCTCACCAATGTAGGTTCCATGCACGCGGCGCCTGAAGCTGACTGTGCGAGCCTGTTTTTCAAACAATCAGCAGTAGGGAAACTGGCTCAGGCGATCGCCTCTCGTCATTAATTCGCCCTGAAAAGCACCACACCGCCAGCACATTCCGCCCCTACTCTGCACCGTTAAGCCAAAGGCACCGCGTCACTCCGCACGGCGAAACGCGGTACAGCCTCAAAAATTACAGGTATAATCCCTGAATTCTTTAACAGCCTCAGAAACGACAATGACGAAACTTACCTTACAAGAGCAGATGCTAAAAGCGGGCTTAGTCACCAGCAAAAAAATGGACAAGGTCCAGAGAACGGCTAAGAAATCACGGGTTCAGGCTCGCGAGGCAAGAGCGGCCGTGGAAGAAAATAAAAAAGCCCAGCTTGAGCGCGATAAGCAGCTAAACGAGCAGCAAAAACAGGCGGCGTTATCCAAAGAGTATAAAGCTCAGGTGAAGCAGCTTATTGAGATGAACAGAATCGTCATCTCAAGAGGGAATATTGATTTTAACTTCACGGATAACAATCTTATTAAGAAAATCACCGTGGATAAGATTACGCAGGCACAGCTGACAAGTGGTCGTCTTGCCATAGCGCGCCTGGTAAATGACAACGGCGAGCATCACTATGCCATCATTCCCGCGAGCGTAGCCGACAAAATTGCGCAGCGTGATGCCAGCAGCATTGTATTAAACAGCACGCTGAGTCAGGAAGAGCAGGACGAAGAAGATCCGTACGCCGACTATAAAGTGCCTGACGATCTGATGTGGTAATAAACGGCGGGTTGACGGTCAGCGTTATCTGACCTCGCCTGCCGTCTTTAGTCTCGCGCCGACAGGCGAATCGCTTTCAGAAAGGGCTGGCGTGGCGGACTTCCATCCGCTCTTCGCTAACGGGATGCACAAAATGCAGTTCGCTGGCGTGCAGCATCATACGCGGTGTCCGTTCGGTGCCGGGCAGCAGACGGCCGCCATAAAGATCGCATCCCCAGATAGGGTGCCCCAACAGCTGGCAGTGAATGCGGAGTTGATGGGTGCGCCCGGTTTCCGGCATCAGCCGTACTCGCGTCAGCGGCAGTGACGTCCCGTCTTCCTGCTCATGGTAAAAACGCTCAACGACCCGATAGCCAGAGCGGGCAGGTTTGCCCCTGATCGCGCTGATCGACATCAGTGGGAACAGCGCCGAATCTTTGGCAATCGCGGCATCTATCACGCCTTCGTCCTCGCGCAGATGCCCGCAAAGTAGCGCGCTGTACACCTTGGTCACGGTACGCTGGCTGAACTGCTGGCAGAGCGCGGCATTGATTGCCTTATTGCGGGCTATCACCATCAGTCCGGACGTGCCGAAATCCAGACGGTGAACCAAGGTACAGTCGGGAAACCGCTTTACCAGCCGGTAATGCACTGAATCCCTGTTTTGCGGGTTTTTCCCCGAGAGGCTCAGCAACCCGGCGGGTTTATCAATCAGCACCAGATGGTCATCCTGATAAAGGATCGCTATTTCGTCATGGCACGGCGGAGCAATAAACGTATCGGAAATCACAGGCATCAGGTCACCGCACGAGGAATGGCTGCGGATAATAGCGAACTTTCCGCTCGCTGACGACTCTGTTGGTGAAGGCTCTTTTCCGGCGTATCCGCCCGTTGGTTTTCCTTCCTCGCCGACGCTTCGCTTTTGCCCGCCTCGCAGAGCCGAAAATTATCGTCCAGACTTAAAGCAAAGGCATAGTCTGCGCGAGCATTGTGCTTTACACTGCGCGCTGCAAAAATTGAGTAGATAAACGATTAAGTAGGCGGTAACGGCGATGAACGGAACAATCACAACCTGGTTTAAAGATAAAGGCTTTGGATTCATCAAAGATGAAAACGGCGATAACCGTTATTTTCATGTGATTAAGGTCGCCAACCCAGACCTGATTAAGAAAGATGCGGTGGTGACGTTTGAACCCACCACCAACAGCAAGGGCCTGTCGGCCTATGCGGTGAAGGTCGCCCCGGAAAGCAAATATCTCTTTATTGCAGGCGAACGCCTGAAGCTTACCGCCATCAAATCCTATGTGGTTTTCAGCGAAGAAGTGCCTGTCGATGCCCGCATTGATAAAGAAAACCCGGTGCTGTCGGTGGGCGTTCTGATGAGCAGCATCCGGCCAAAATCATCGGTTAAACCGGGTGAAATGCGCTCGCTGAAAAAACTGGCGATTACCACTTTCCAGGGCGCGACGCTGATTTTCACGGCAGATGAAATTGATATCGATGCGACGGTGAAACTGCTTAAGGTGTAAAATCAGTCGACGCTATAAATAGCGCGTCACCCCGCTGGCCGCCCTGAACGTTAAGCACAGGGCGAAACTGGCGGTTTTGCCCGCGCTAATCTGCGATGTTGGTCTGGTCGGGCCCCAGGCTGGCGTACCGGAGTCTCTCTTCTGTCATAAGCCCCCCTTTGCCAGCCGGTCCTTTTCTCTTTAGCTGACAGCAACAAACGAAGATGCGCTCGGGTAAACAGGAAAATCTACTCGCAGCGGCCTGCAGCAACCGTTCAGGTTGCGCCTGAAAAATGGCGTAAGCCACGCCTGTTACCCCCCCCTGCTTAACGCCTCAGCCGTTCTGCCGTACTCGTGCAATCAGCGCATCAATGTTTTCCACACGCTCGGCGGCCAGTATCAGCGTTCTGCCCA
>DOOK01000091.1 GCA_003512805.1 Erwinia sp.
AACGTTCAAATTTTTCTTTAGACATCGCTTGTCCCTCTAAGACACGGATAAATCGGTGATATCACCACATCAACCAGGCATTGCCTGAACTGTTGAATTTTAACGCACAGAGAAGAATCAGGGAGGGAGATTTAGAAGTGGTGCTGATACCCAGAGTCGAACTGGGGACCTCACCCTTACCAAGGGTGCGCTCTACCAACTGAGCCATATCAGCACGGCTTGGAGCGGGCAGCGGGAATCGAACCCGCATCATCAGCTTGGAAGGCTGAGGTAATAGCCATTATACGATGCCCGCATCCTGGAACTCGGCTACCTGTTCTGTCTGTAGCTTGTGAATAACAGAAACGCTTTTCTGTTCTTCGAGTCAACCCGCATTTGCTTGATGACTCCGACTGTGCTTGAGCTCAGTCTAAAATCTGTTGATGAACGCTGTTGCTTTCATCTGGCTTCAGCCGTTAAACGTCAGGACTGAAAGGGTGGTAGAGGAAGGATACTTATCGTAATGCCCCTTTCCCTGCCGGGTCAAACCTTCGAGGTCGATGCTGTTCATGCTTCCCGCAGGGAAGTCTGAATGCTTCTGCCTCTTATTAACACTGCAAGCAATGTTAATGGTGGTGGGGGAAGGATTCGAACCTTCGAAGTCGATGACGGCAGATTTACAGTCTGCTCCCTTTGGCCGCTCGGGAACCCCACCAGGGGAAGCGTACTACTTGTGGTATTGCTACTTCTTTACAGTCAGGTCACTGCGTTCCGTGCCCTGCGGGTCAAACCTTCGAGGTCGAAGCTGCTCATCATCCCCCTTGGGGAATATGATGAAGCGTGCTTAAACGCCGAACCAACATAAGTTGGAAATGGTGGTGGGGGAAGGATTCGAACCTTCGAAGTCGATGACGGCAGATTTACAGTCTGCTCCCTTTGGCCGCTCGGGAACCCCACCACTGGCCTTGCTCCCTGCTTGCTGAAGCGGGGCGCATCATACCAAATGCTGCGCCACTGTAAAGCCCGGATTCAGCAATCCCGGCGCGTTTGCCGTTTTTTTATTCTGACTGCTGCTTTGCCCGGCAAAACAGCAGTCTTCAGCGTTTACAGGATGATAGTACGGTTACCATAGACAAATACGCGCTGTGCCAGCACCTGGTAAAGCGCACGGCTCAACACATTTTTCTCTACGTCACGTCCGGCACGCATCATGTCTTCCGCCGTGTAGGTATGATCCACGTGAATGACGTCCTGCATGATAATCGGGCCTTCATCCAGATTGTCATTAACGTAATGGGCAGTAGCGCCAATGATCTTCACGCCACGCTCGTAGGCCTGATGATAAGGACGAGCACCGATAAAGGCAGGCAGGAACGAATGGTGAATATTGATGATCTGGTTTGGATAGCGCTGCACAAATGCCGGAGTCAGCACGCGCATATATTTGGCCAGCACCACATAATCCGGCTGGAAACGATCGATCTCCACCGCCATGTTATTATCGTGTTCCTCACGCGTCAGGCCTTCATGGCTGACCAAAATAAACGGAATATCAAAACGTTCGACCAGCGTCTTCAGCGTTTCGTGATTGCCGATAACCGCAGCGATTTCTACATCCAGACCGCCATAGGTACTTTTCATTAACAGATCGCCCAGGCAGTGCGCTTCTTTTGTTACCAGGATCACTACGCGACGACGGCCCGCCGCATTCAGCTCTCTGAACGATCCGGCAGGCAGGGCGCTGTCCAGATCGGCCAGCAGCGTGGCATCGTTAAAAATGCCTTCCAGCTCGGTACGCATAAAGAAGCGACCGGTGCGATGATCGACGAACTCATTGTTCTGCACGATATTCAGTTCGTGCTTGTAACAAATGTTGGTGATTTTGGCGATCAGGCCTTTAGCATCAGGGCAAATGGTTCGTAAAACTTTTCGTTGTAGTGTCTGCGCTTGCATCGCGATGGTAATCCTGTCAAAGCAATTCTGAGGGAAAGCGGGGGACCATTACTGGCCACAACATTTTTTAAATTTTTTTCCCGAGCCACACGGGCATCGGTCGTTTCGCCCTGTTTCAGGGAAAATTCCGTCCACATAATACCAGCGTTGCGCCAGGCGAAGAAAGCGCGAACGCTCATGAATAAAGCCGTTGCGCTGATTTTCAGAGAAACGAGCGAAGAAGGTAACGTAACCTTCTGCATTATCTCCTGGTACTTGTGCCTCAACTATATGTAAACTAAGCCATCTGGTGACGGCGAAGCTCTCTTCCAGGCTCTCACGAAAGCGCGCGGCATCACAGTCGGGGTGCCAGGTAGCAATCAGGTAATCGGCATCGTTTTTGGCGTAAGCGGTATAGCGCGAGCGCATCAACGCTTGCGGCGTAGGGGGAATGCCGTCACCATTGAGCCACGGCTGGCAACATAAGCTATACTCCAATCCGCTACAGCATGGGCAGGATTCAGACACGTTGTCTCCAGAGGAAAATAAAAAGCAGAGTGGGTTTTGGGCGTCATGGTAACCGAGCTGTGTGAGTGGCGCCATTGGTTCGTTAAGCAAACACCAGAGGTGGAATGAGACAGGTTAAGATTGGGCTGGCACTGGGATCGGGTGCAGCCAAAGGGTGGGCTCATATCGGCGTGATTGAGGCGCTGGAACGAGCCGGCATCAGGATTGATGTGGTGGCAGGTTGCTCCGTGGGAGCACTTGTCGGCGCCGCTTATGCCAGTCAACGTCTTCCTCTTCTTGCTGGTTGGGTGCAGGGTTTCAGCTACTGGGAAGTGCTTCGCCTGATGGATTTTTCCTGGCAACGAGGCGGCCTGCTGCGTGGCGAGCGCGTGTTCAGCCACGTTCGTCGCCTGTTACCGCATACGCAGATTGAAGCTTGCAGCCTGCCATTTGGCGCCGTCACCACCAATCTCAGTACCGGACGCGAACTCTGGCTAACGGAAGGCGATCTTCACCAGGCCATTCGCGCGTCATGCAGTATGCCAGGCCTGCTTTCGCCGGTCGCCTGGAACGGCTACTGGCTGGTGGACGGCGCCGTGGTCAACCCCGTGCCCATCTCTTTGACCCGCGCGCTGGGCGCCGATATCGTTATCGCTGTCGATTTACAGCATGACGCGCATCTGATGCAGCAAAACTTACTCTCCGTTACGCCACAGACTGTGAAGCTGCCCGCTGCTGCCGAGGGGTGGCGCGGTAAGCTACGACAGAAGCTGAGCGAAATAGGCCACAAAAAAATCAATCAAACACCGGGAGCGATGGAAATTATGACCACCTCGATTCAGGTGCTCGAAAACCGGGTCAAACGCAACCGGATGGCGGGCGATCCGCCGGATGTGCTGATACAACCTTTCTGCCCGCAAATTTCTACCCTGGATTTTCATCGGTCGGAAGAAGCTATCGAGGCCGGCAGACTTGCCGTAGAGAAAAAGATGGATGAATTGCTTCCGCTGGTCCGTCAGTACGCATTGCCGGAAGAGAAATGAGAGGACTTCAGGCAAATCCGAGAGGCGCAATTGTGGTTTTTGAGCCACTATTGACTTATCTGGCGCACAAGGGGGGACAATGGAGAAGCCATTAAGCGGAAAACAAATCCTGATAGTTGAAGACGAAGTGGTTTTCCGTTCTCTGCTGGATACCTTTCTAAACGCGTTAGGCGCCGTTACCACGCTTGCCGAT
>DOOK01000426.1 GCA_003512805.1 Erwinia sp.
GCAGATGCACTGGGGAGGCGGCACTCCTACTTTTCTGAGCAAAGAGCAGATTTCCACGCTGATGGCGCTGCTGCGGCGGCACTTTGCCTTCAGCGACGAGGCGGAGCTTTCCATTGAAATCGATCCGCGAGAAATTGAAGTGGAGATGATCGACCATCTCTTTGCCGCAGGCTTTACCCGGCTGAGCATGGGCGTGCAGGATTTTAATAAAGAAGTGCAGGAAAAGGTTAACCGCGTGCAGGATGAGCAGACTATCGTCGCGCTTATCGAACGGGCAAAGCGTGTAGGCTTTAGTTCCGTTAATCTCGATTTGATTTATGGCTTACCGAAGCAGACGCCGGAAAGCTTTGCTTTTACCCTGAAAAAAGTCATCGCGCTAAACCCTGACAGGCTCAGCGTTTTTAATTATGCGCATATGCCCGAACACTTCGCCGCACAGCGGAAAATCAGAGAGGAGGATCTGCCCGATCCTCTGCAGAAACTGACCATCCTGCAACAGTCAATTGCCGCGCTGATGACGGCGGGTTACCAGTTCATCGGAATGGATCATTTTGCCAGACCTGAAGACGAGTTGGCCGTTGCCCAAAGAGAAGGCCGGCTGCATCGTAACTTTCAGGGCTACACCACGCAGGGAGAAAACGATTTGCTGGGCCTGGGCGTCTCCGCTATCAGCATGATGGGTGACAGCTACGCGCAGAACCAGAAAACGTTGAAAGACTGGTATGACGCCGTTGCTACGCAGGGTACGGCGCTCTGGCGTGGTGTGGAACTCTCACGCGACGATATCCTGCGTCGTGAGGTAATTAAAACGCTGATGTGCAATTTCTCGCTGGATTTCGCTGCCTTTGCGGCACTGGGCGTTAATTTCACCGACTACTTTGCGGAAGATTTGCCGCTGCTTGACCCGCTAATGGCGGATGGGCTGGTGGAACGTAGCGAGAAGGGCCTTCAGGTTACCGCTAAGGGGCGTTTGCTGGTAAGGAATATCTGCATGTGCTTTGATCGCTATCTGCGCCAGCAAAGGCGGTTACAGCAGTTCTCGCGGGTCATTTGATACGCCTGGCGGATAAAAAAGCCGGAAACAGCGATGTTTCCGGCTTTTTACTGCTGAATGCCGCTTTAATTAAAGAAACCCAGCATTAAGGCGCACAGGACAGCGGCCATTGCCGTCTGTGGTGGATGCGCCGCTCCCGTTTGCGCATACTGCGTCACAAAATGGATTAACGATTCCAGCATGATTTTCCTCCCGCTAACGGGTCAGAATGATACTGACTGGCATCGATGTGTAAAGCCCGGAAAGCATAAAAAACGCGCATATCGCTGTTTTTTTATGCTGTCGTTATTTACTCCATGCCCAACTCTTTTAGTTTACGGGTGAGGGTGTTGCGTCCCCATCCCAGCAGTCGGGCAGCTTCCTGCTTGTGGCCCTGCGTGTGGCGTAAAGCCGTCGTTAACAGCGTGCGCTCCATTTCCGGCTGCGCTTCTGAAAGCAGGTTTTGATGACCGGAGCGCAGCGCTCGATCGGCCCACTGCGCCAGCAGCGTTGCCCAGCTGTCAGGCAGTGACTGCAGTGGATTCTCCGGCGTGGCGGTTTCAAACAGTTCTGGCGGCAAATCCTGAATCAGCACTTCCTGACCGGCAGCCATCACCGTCAGCCAGCGGCAGGTATTTTCCAGCTGACGCACGTTACCTGACCAGTGCAGGCGGGTCAGCGCGGTTTCGGTTTCGGGATGCAGAATCTTTGCCTCCACGCCCAGCTCGCTTGCTGCAGCCTGCAGAAAATAGCGTGCCAGGCGAGGAATATCCTCGCGACGCTCTCGCAGCGGCGGCAGATGCACACGGATTACGTTCAGACGGTGAAACAGATCCTCACGGAATTTGCCTTCCTGTACCCGTAGCTCCAGATTCTGGTGGGTGGCTGCAATGATCCTGACGTCGACCTTGACCGGGGCATAACCACCCACGCGATAAAACTGACCGTCGGCCAGCACGCGCAACAGGCGGGTCTGTACGTCCAGCGGCATATCGCCAATTTCATCAAGAAACAGCGTACCGCCGTCGGCCTGCTCAAAACGTCCCTGACGGATTTGATTTGCGCCCGTAAAAGCCCCTTTCTCATGGCCGAAAAGCTCTGATTCAATCAGATCTTTGGGGATAGCCGCCATATTCAGCGCGATAAAAGGCGCTTTCGCGCGTGGACTGTGGCGATGCAATGCATGCGCCACCAGCTCTTTGCCGGTACCCGACTCGCCGTTGATCAATACGCTGATTGACGAGCGCGAGAGGCGGCCAATAATGCGAAAAACGTCCTGCATCGCCGGCGCTTCGCCGATGATATCGGTAGTCGGGCCGCTGACCGGCTGGTTGCGCGGCTGCTGCTGTTCCTGATAGTGGCTGATCGCGCGTTCTACTAACGCTACCGCTTCATCAATATCAAACGGCTTTGGCAGATAATCGAACGCACCTTGCTGATAGGCGCTGACGGCCGCGTCCAGATCGGAATGTGCCGTCATAATGATGACCGGCAGCATCGGATGACGTTGCTTGATTTGTTTCAGTAATGTCAGTCCGTCCATGCCAGGCATACGGATATCAGAAAGCAAAACGTCAGGCGTTTTGGTGGCAAGCGCGTCCAGCACCTCGCTCGCACTGTCAAACGTAGCGCAGTTTAAACCGGCCCCAGTAAGCGCGCGTTCAAGCACCCAGCGGATGGAGCTATCGTCATCGACGATCCAGACTATCCCTCGTTGCATAGAAACCTCACTGGCGAATAGGCAAATAAATGGAGAATTCGGTGTGGCCAGGCCAACTGGTAAATTCTATTTTTCCTGAATGCTGATCGATCAGGCTGCGAGCTATCGACAGCCCTAAGCCGGTGCCGCCTTCGCGGCCGCTCACCATCGGATAAAACAGCGTGTCCTGCAGCTGAGTCGGTATACCAGGGCCGTTATCTTCAATATCAATACGGGCTACCAGTCGGTAACGGACGCCGTGCAGCGTCAGCTGGAAGGCGGTGCGAGTGCGCAGCGTAATAGCACCGCCTTTGTTGCCCAGGGCCTGTAGCGCGTTACGCACTACGTTCAGCAGAACCTGTTCAATCTGATCCGGGTCATGCGGCAGTTCCGGCAGGCTGGGATCGTAATCTCTGATTAGCGTAATGTTCTCGGGCAGCTCCATCGAAACCAGGTTAACCACGCGCTCGGCGACCTGATGGATACTTTGCGTGATGTGCATGCCTGGCTGCTGCGGCCCGAGCAGGCGATCCACCAGATTGCGCAGGCGGTCGGCCTGTTCGATGATAACTTTGGTATATTCCGTCAGGGCCGGATCGGGCAGGGCTTTTGCCAACAGCTGCGCCGCGCCGCGTAATCCCCCTAAAGGATTCTTAATTTCATGCGCCAACCCGCGAACTAAATCCCGCGCGGCGACCTGTTGAGCATGCTGAATCTGTTCCTGACTGAGGCGGCGTTGATTATCCATTGGCGCCATTTCCAGCAGGATTAGCCCGTCCGGCAGCAGCTGCGCCGTTAAAGACATAATGTGCGCCCGGCTGTCCACGACCAGCGTAACTTCGCTATCGGTAAAGCCCTGGCCCGCATTCAGGCTCTCACGCATGACGGCGATATTCAGAGAAAAATAGCCCATCAAATCCGGCAGCGGCGTGCCAAAGAGTTTGCGAGAGCTTTGTGCCAGCAGTTGCTGAGCGGCGGGGTTGGCGTAATGCACCACCAGTTCACTGTCGACCAGTAATATACTGTTAATCAACGAGTTGAGTATCTGCCCGGCATCGGGCTGCATGCCTGTTGCCATAACAGCGTTCTCCTGCACTATTTTAGTGCATTATAGTCATGGAACCTGAAATTCGTCTCTCTGCACGTGGCGTTCACGGCGAAAAAAGCCCATCCGGAGATGGGCTGAAATTTCCACGGCAACAAAATTTCCGACATTCGTTACGCGACGGCTCGTACTCACCCGAATCACTAAGCCAGCCGTGGCCGCCTTAACGCGCTGAATCGCCGGATTCAGAAATTAAACGCTGTAGTACAGTTCAAACTCAACCGGATGCGGCGTCATGCGAACGCGGTCCATTTCGGCCTTACGCAGGTCGATATAAGCATCAATGGTGTCGTCGGTGAACACGCCGCCACGAGTCAGGAACTCACGATCTTCGTTCAGCGCGTTCAGCGCTTCTTCCAGCGAACCGGCTACTTTTGGAATTTCAGCTTCTTCTTCCGGCGGCAGGTCG
>DOOK01000429.1 GCA_003512805.1 Erwinia sp.
TGCCTTCCTGCTGCGGTGAATAGTCCACAATACGCAGCTGCTCCAGACACTTGGTCAAATAGCGCACGCGACGGTCAATTTCGCGCAGGCGCTTTTTATTGTACTGGTAGTCAGCGTTTTCGCTGCGGTCGCCCAGGCTGGCGGCCCAGGTCACTTTTTTCGTCACTTCCGGGCGCTCTTCACGCCAGAGATAATCCAACTCGGCTTTCAGCTTGTCGTAACCTTCGCGAGTAATCAGTTTTGTTTTCATCGTCGTCCTTCTCTTTCTCGGGAGTGCGCCCACTATTTTGTTGTGGCCTGAGCGGTGATGCAAATACCTTCCGGGTTTTTCTGGTCCGCTGTTACTGTTTGTTTGTCCTGATCTTTCAGCGTAAAAAGAGCACGACTGAGGGAATAGTTTCGTGGATAAATTAAAGATAAGCTGCTGTTTAATATGCTTTGTAACAATTTCGGCTAGAATATAAACCATTATTGACTGTTACATTCAGGCATCTTTTTTAAGAATACCGGCGCAGGCAATAGCGCCTTTGGAGTATCGAAATGCAAGAGAACTACAAAATCCTGGTCGTGGATGACGACATGCGTTTACGCGCCCTGTTGGAACGCTATCTGACCGAGCAGGGTTTCCAGGTACGCAGCGTGGCAAACGCCGAACAGATGGATCGTCTGCTGACCCGTGAATCCTTCCACCTGATGGTGCTGGATCTGATGCTGCCGGGCGAAGATGGCCTGTCTATCTGCCGCCGACTGCGTAGCCAGAGCAACCCAATGCCGATCATTATGGTCACGGCGAAAGGGGAAGAAGTGGACCGTATTGTCGGGCTGGAAATCGGTGCCGACGACTATATTCCAAAACCGTTTAACCCGCGCGAACTGCTGGCCCGTATCCGTGCCGTGCTGCGTCGTCAGGCTAACGAACTGCCGGGCGCACCTTCGCAGGAAGAAGCGGTGATTGCTTTCGGTAAGTTTAAGCTGAATCTGGGCACGCGCGAAATGTTCAGGGAAGACGAGCCGATGCCGCTCACCAGCGGCGAGTTCGCCGTGCTGAAGGCGCTGGTCAGCCACCCGCGTGAACCGCTTTCCCGCGACAAGCTGATGAACCTGGCGCGTGGCCGCGAGTACAGCGCCATGGAGCGTTCTATCGACGTGCAGATTTCTCGTCTGCGCCGCATGGTAGAAGAAGATCCGGCACACCCGCGCTACATCCAGACCGTATGGGGTTTAGGCTACGTCTTCGTACCGGACGGCAGTAAAGCATGAGGCGACTCCGCTTCTCTCCCCGTAGCTCCTTTGCCCGCACGCTGCTGCTGATCGTCACCTTGCTGTTTGTCAGCCTGGTGACGACCTACCTGGTGGTGCTGAACTTCGCTATCCTGCCCAGCCTGCAGCAGTTTAACAAGGTGCTGGCGTACGAGGTGCGAATGCTGATGACTGACAGGCTGCAGCTGGAAGACGGCACGCAGCTTGAAGTGCCGCCAGCGTTTCGTCGGGAAATCTATCGAGAGCTGGGCATTTCGCTGTATACCAACGCAGCGGCGGAAGAGAGCGGATTACGCTGGGCGCAGCATTACGAGTTTCTCAGCCAGCAGATGGCGCAACAGCTCGGCGGCCCTACCGATGTGCGCGTCGAGGTAAATAAAAATTCGCCGGTAGTCTGGCTGAAGACCTGGCTTTCGCCCGATATTTGGGTGCGGGTACCGCTGACCGAAATTCATCAGGGTGATTTCTCGCCGCTGTTCCGCTATACGCTGGCGATCATGCTGCTGGCCATTGGCGGCGCCTGGCTGTTTATCCGTATCCAGAACCGGCCGCTGGTGGAGCTGGAGCACGCCGCGCTTCAGGTGGGTAAAGGCATTATTCCGCCGCCTTTGCGGGAATACGGTGCTTCTGAAGTGCGATCGGTGACGCGAGCCTTTAATCAGATGGCAGCAGGCGTTAAGCAGCTGGCAGATGACCGCACGCTATTGATGGCAGGCGTCAGCCACGATTTGCGCACGCCGCTGACGCGTATCCGTCTGGCGACGGAAATGATGGCGCAGGAAGATGGCTATCTGGCGGAATCGATCAATAAAGATATCGAAGAGTGCAACGCCATTATCGAGCAGTTTATTGATTATCTGCGTACCGGTCAGGAAATGCAGACCGAACGCGCGGATCTTAACAGCGTGTTGGGCGAGGTCGTGGCGGCTGAAAGCGGCTACGAGCGGGAAATCGAGAATGCGGTTATGTCGACCGAACTGATGGTGGAGATTAACCCGCTCTCGATAAAACGCGCGCTTGCTAACCTGGTGGTGAACGCTGCCCGTTATGGCAACGGCTGGATCAAGGTCAGCAGCGGCAGTGAGTTACAGCGAGCCTGGTTCCAGGTAGAAGATGATGGTCCCGGTATTAAACCGGAACAGCTTAAGCATTTACTGCAGCCTTTTGTACGCGGTGACAGCGCACGCAGCACCAGCGGGACCGGCCTTGGCCTGGCGATCGTGCAGCGTATTATCGATGCGCATCAGGGCTCACTAGAGATTGGTGAGAGCGAGCGGGGTGGGTTATGTATTCGAGCCTGGCTGCCTTTACCGCCTGGCCCGGCCCCCACGGTCGTGACGGGATGATGTATTAATAAAAAAGGCCGGATGTCAGTCATCCGGCTTTTTTTACGCCTGAGGTTACAGTTGCGGGCCGGCAGCTACCAGTGCTGCACCGGCAGCCGTGTCGGTGTATTTATCAAAATTGGTGATAAATAGCTGCGCCAGGCTATGCGCTTTCTCTTCCCACTGCGCGGCTTCGGCGTACGTGTTGCGCGGATCTAGAATGGCGCTGTCCACGCCAGGCAGCGCCAGCGGGACCGCCAGATTAAACACCGGCAACGTGATAGTTTCAGCCTCAGCGAGCTCGTCGTTGAGGATGGCATTGATAATAGCGCGCGTGTCCTTCAGTGAAATGCGCTTACCGCTGCCGTTCCAGCCGGTATTAACCAGGTAAGCTTCCGCGCCTGCCGCCGCCATGCGTTTGACCAGCACCTCGGCATACTGCGTCGGATGTAGCGTCAGGAATGCCGCACCGAAGCAGGCGGAAAAGGTCGGCGTAGGTTCAGTCACGCCGCGTTCCGTACCGGCCAGCTTGGCGGTAAAGCCTGATAAAAAGTGATACTGCGTCTGATCTGGCGTCAGGCGCGACACCGGTGGCAACACGCCAAAAGCGTCCGCCGTCAGGAAAATCACCTTACGGGCGTGGCCCGCTTTCGATACCGGCTTAACAATATTGTCGATATGGTAAATCGGGTAGGAGACGCGGGTATTCTCGGTTTTGCTGCCATCGTCATAGTCCACCGAACCGTCAGCGCGCACGACTACGTTTTCCAGCAGCGCATCGCGACGAATGGCGTGATAGATCTCCGGCTCCGCCTGCTCAGACAGCTTAATGGTTTTGGCATAGCAGCCGCCTTCAAAGTTAAAGACACCATCGTCATCCCAGCCATGTTCATCGTCACCGATCAGCTGACGGTTTGGATCGGTTGACAGGGTCGTCTTGCCGGTGCCGGACAGGCCAAAAAAGACCGCCACGTCGCCTTTCTCACCGACATTAGCCGAACAGTGCATTGATGCAACGCCCTTCAACGGCAGCAGGTAGTTCATTATGGCGAACAGGCCTTTCTTCATTTCGCCGCCGTACCAGGTGCCGCCAATCAGCTGGATCCGCTCGGTCAGGTTAAACGCCACAAAGTTTTCGGAATGCAGACCCTGCTGTTGCCAGTCCGGGTTGGTACATTTCGCGCCGTTCATCACCACAAAATCAGGCTCGAAACCGGCTAATGCCGCCTCATCCGGCCGGATAAACATGTTCTTAACGAAATGCGCCTGCCAGGCCACTTCGGTAATAAAACGTACGCTAAGACGCGTATCCGGATTGGCACCACACCAGGCATCCACGACAAAAAGACGTTTGCCGGAGAGCTGTTTGGTCACTTTCGTTTTGAGATCCTGCCAGATTTCCGGAGAAAGCGGCTGGTTATCGTTTTTGCCTTTTCCCTGATCGTTCCACCACAGCGTGTCGCGTGTCGTCTCGTCACGCACGATATATTTATCTTTAGGAGAACGGCCGGTAAAAATGCCGGTATCAACGGCAATAGCGCCGGATTGCGTTTCAATACCGCGTTCAAATCCGCTCAGTTCGGGACGCGTTTCTTCCTTGTACAGCGTGTCAAAATCCGGATTGTAAAGGATTTCAACCACGTCCGTGATGCCATAATCGACGAGATCCTGCTGGGTCAGGTCACGCATGTTACTGCTCCTTTGTCGGGTCGGTTATTATTACAGATGAAGGGAAATCGCGTTCCATTAACCGTATTGGTTATCAAATTCTTAATAAAGTGTAAATTGCGATCGCGCGCAGTTTACACGGCCAGGGCCAGAGGAAAAGCAAGAGGGAGCAGAAATGAGAGGCGGAACGTGAAACGATTACTATCGCTTCAGCGTATGCATTGAGGTGAGGGTTTCACTCAGTGACCAGGGTAAAAGGGCATAACGCTGCGCCGCCCGTCCGCGGCGCAACTTTATTAATGCACGCGTTCGTCGCCAGCGGCAGAATCGTTGCGGATGGCGGCGATATCTACAGCATCGTAAATATAATGGCTGCCGCAGTAGTCGCAGTGCATATCAATCTTGCCGTCTTCGGCCAGAATCTCATTCACTTCTTCTTCCGGCAGGCTGCGCAGCACTTCGCCACAGCGTTCGTGTGAGCAAGTGCAGCGGAAGATGACATCCTGTGGGTCGTAAAGCGTCACTTCTTCCTGATGGTAGAGACGCCACAACACTTCATTGGCGGGCAGACCCAACAGTTCTTCCGTCTTGATGGTGTCGGTCAGCGTCGCCAGATGATCGAAGTCCTCTGTTTTCGCGTCCTGTGCGGGCAGAACCTGCAACAGAATACCGCCAGCGCCAGCCTGGCCTTCTACTTCGCCGGTACGGATAAACAGACGAGTGGGCAGCTGTTCCGAACGCATAAAGTAATCTTCCAGGCATTCGGCCAGGGTTTCGCCTTCCAGCCCAACCACGCCCTGATAGCGTTCGCCTTTCGCTGGCGTGATAGTGATGACGAGATAACCGTTACCGACCATCTCTTTCAGGCTGCTGTCGGGTGCGATTTCACTGTTCACGCGGGCCACACCACGCATTTCCTGACGGTTGTTACCGTTGATCACGGCAAGGTTCAGCGGGCCATCACCCTGCAGCTGCACGGTGATATCGCCATCAAATTTCAGGGTAGCGGTCAGCAGGCTGGTGGCAACCAGCAGTTCGCCCAGCACTTTCTGCACCGGTTGCGGATAATCGTGACCGTTAATAATCTGTTGCCAGGTGTCGGAGACCGTCACCAGCTCGCCGCGTACGGCATAGTTTTCAAACAGATAACGGTGCATTTGGTCTTGATGAGCCATAATTCTCTCTCGTTGTGGCAAGCTATTCGTCGCCAGAATTTTTAAATTTCATTAAGTCCCGGCGCTCTTTTTTGTCAGGGCGACGGTCAGGATGCGGCATAGTCAGCGCGTTCATTTTTCGCGCCAGCGCTATTTTTTCCCGCTTCACAATACTTTCTGCCGTTTCGGCATACATCAGCTGGGCTTCGGCGGCCGGACGACGCTGGTCACCCGTTGCCAGCACGAGGATGGTGCGCTCATCATTGCCCTGACGTAAGGTCAGTTCGGCATTCAGCTCCACCAGCTTGCTCGGTTTGCTACGCTGGCCGTTGTAGTGCACTTTACCGCCTTCGATCATCTCACGTGCGACCGCGCGGGTTTTATAGAAGCGAGCGGCCCACAGCCATTTATCGAGCCGAACCGCTTCTGCGGATTTCTCTTTCATCGCTGCTCCTGTTTGGGAATATCCCTATGTATGGGTTGCCTGTCGGAAATCAAGGTGCCTCTCCGGCTTAAGCCGGAGAGCGTCATGCTGGATGGCACAGAAAGGACATTAACCTTAAAAATAGCATAAAACCGACAGGCTCAGAACAGCGGCCGGATACTCTGTGGTGAGCTT
>DOOK01000022.1 GCA_003512805.1 Erwinia sp.
ACAAGCTGGTGGTAGGCGTTGGCAACATCTATGCCAGCGAATCGCTGTTTGCCGCCGGGATCCATCCCGATCGACCGGCAATGGCATTGACGAGGGAAGAGGTTGTACTGCTGACGGAGACGATCAAGGCGGTGCTGCTGCGATCGATTGAACAGGGCGGCACCACGCTGCGTGATTTCCTGCAATCGGACGGCAAGCCGGGCTATTTCGCACAGCAGCTACAGGTTTATGGTCGTGCCGGGGAACCCTGTCGCGTCTGCGCCACGCCTATCGTAGGCGCTAAACATGCGCAGCGCAGCACCTTCTATTGCCCCACCTGTCAAAAATAGGTCAGGCAGACAGCTTTGCCAGCAGCGCGCTGTGCACCGACGACGGCAGGAAAGCCCTGACGTCGCCGTGATGGCGCGCCACCTCTTTAACCAGTGTTGAAGAGATAAAAGAATATTTTTCTGAAGGCATCAGAAATACGCTTTCAAGTTCCGCCAGCAGGTGGCGATTCATCTGCGCCAGCTGCATTTCATATTCGAAATCGGAAACCGCTCGCAGGCCGCGTACCAATACGTTAGCCTGCCGATCCCGCGCGAAATTCGCCATCAGATCGCTGAATCCTACCACTTCCACATTCGGCAAATGCGCCACCACCTGCTGCGCCAGCGCCACGCGTTCATCCAGCGAGAACATTGGCTTTTTACTGGGGCTGGCGGCGATAGCCAGAATGATATGGTCAAACATCGACGCGGCGCGCGTGACAATATCCAGATGACCGTTGGTCATGGGATCGAAGGTGCCGGGATAGATCGCTTTTGTGCTCATAAGCCGCCTTTGCCGGAAGCGTGAGAAGAGTGGTTCAGCGCCCAAAGCGCCGTATATTTATTGAACGTGTACTGTGCGTTAACCACGGCAAGCAGCCAGCCCTGTTTGCCATCCAGAAATCCGGCGCGTAGCACCAGGGTTTTCAGAAAAGCACCCAGCGTATGGGCAAAAATCGAAAACAGCCCGCATTTTTTTCCCTGATGATGACGCTGCTTTGCCCAGGCTTCCGCATAGGCAAACTGCTTCCATTGAAACGCGGAGAAATCACGGCAGGTTAAATGCAGCAGGTCGCCCTTCAGCGCCACGACCTGTGCGCCTTTGGCTTCCAGAGATTCATGCACCTGATGATCGTTATAGCCGTATTCACGTGGATAAAGGCGAGTCACGCGGTCTGGATACCAGCCGCTGTGGCGCATAAAACGTCCTAAAAACAGGTTACGACGGCCCAGGCTGTAAACCGTAGCGGGCGCGGCGGCCTGTTGCAGCACCGTTTCAATTGCAGCGCGCAGCGGCGGCGTCACGCGTTCGTCGCTGTCGATCATCAAAATCATCGGATGTGTGGCATAACTTTGCGCCAGCTGGCGCTGCTTGCCATAGCCGTGCCACTCGTGAGAGTGGAACACTTTGGCACCGTGACGCGCGGCGATCTGGGGCGTACCGTCGCTGCTGCCAGAATCCAGCAGCACAATCTCATCGGCCCAGCTTACGGACTCCAGACATTCCGGCAGCAATTCGGCTGCGTCTTTAGCGATCAGCACGACCGACAAACGCTGACGTGAAGGCATTTAGTGATTCCGCTGTGGCAGATAGGGTTCAAGTAACTGTAGCAGACGCTGTAGCGCGCCCTGATTCTGGTGCAGTACGTCTACCGCATGGCGGCCGTAGTAAAGACGATAGTCTTCATCGGTCAGCAGCGTACCAATCTCTTTATCCAGCGAGTCGGCATCGGTAACGGTGATCAGGCCATCTGCCTGCTGTAGCCGGGCACAGATATCTTTAAAATTAAACGTATGAGGCCCCATCAGCACCGGAATAGCGTGTGCGGCTGCCTCAAGCGGATTGTGTCCGCCGCGCTCCACCAGACTGCCACCGACGAAAGCCAGATCGGCAATGCCGTAAAGCAGCATCAGTTCACCCATGGTATCGCCAATCACGACCTGGGTACCACTGGAAGGGATCTCGCCGCTGCTGCGCAGGGTATAGCTGAAGCCTGCTTTTTGCGTCATGTTACGCGCGGCGTCGAAACGTTCCGGATGTCGGGGCACCAGGATCAGCAGCAGAGTGGGAAAGCGCGCCAAAAGTTTGCGATGGGCTTCCAGAACAATGCTTTCTTCGCCTTCATGAGTACTGGTGGCGATCCATACCGGACGACGCGGCGCCCACTGCCGACGCAGCGTTACCGCACGGGCCGCCAGCTCAGGCGTGACGGAAATATCAAATTTCAGGCTGCCCGTGACCGTCAGCTGTGAGCGCTTCAGGCCAAGCGCCACAAAGCGTTCGCCGTCTTCTTCATTCTGCGCGGCAATCAGGGTGATCTTTTGCAGCAGGCGCTGCATGAATTTACCAAGCTTGCTGTACCCTTTCGCCGAACGCTCTGACAGGCGGGCATTCGCTATGACCAGCGGGATTTTACGGGCGTGAAGCTGTGCGATCATATTTGGCCACAGCTCGGTTTCCATAATGATGACCAAACGCGGGCGGACATTTTCCAGAAAACGGTTCATTGAGCCGGGAAGATCGTAAGGCAGATAGACGTGATGAACATCTTTCCCGAAGGCGGAAGCCGCCCGTTCCGATCCGGTTGGCGTCATGGTGGTGACGGTAATCGGCATCGTGGGATAACGGTGGCGCAGCGCTCTGACCAGCGGCACGGCGGCCAGCGTCTCGCCGACAGAAACGGAGTGCAGCAGTATACCGTCCGGCTTGACCTTGCCTTTGCAGTAGCCATAGCGTTCGGCCCAGCGCTTCCGGTAGGCGGGAGCTTTTCTGCCGCGTAACCAGAGCCTGAGCCAAATCAGAGGCTGAATAAGATAGAGCAGGGCGGAATAAATTGTTGTCATCACAGTGTTTACGAATTACGGAGTGACTCGCGTCAGAAAGTGCCGGAAAAGAGAAACATTACCGCATGTTAGCAGATAAGTCGTGCAGGCTCATACCTTCTTCTCAGGCCTGCCGCAACACTTGTTGATATAGCGCATGAAGCTGGCCTGCCAGTCGCTGCGGTGAACAGGGAAGAACTCGCTCACGAGCCGCATCGCCCATACGCGCGTCAACGCTTCTGAGCGGCACGGCCTGCGCGGCGGCGGTCAACGCCGGGACATCCAGCGCGTCGCAAACGTAGCCCTGTTCACCATTGACGATAAATTCCGCACCGCCACAGGTATCGCTGGTGATCACCGGCAACCCACAGGCCATCGCTTCCAGAATCACATTAGGGAAAGGATCGTAAAGCGTAGGCAGCATCAGCGCATCGGCCGCATGATAATAGGGGATAACGTTGTGCTGTACGCCGACGAAATGGACACGTTGTTCACAGCCCAGCGCGCGCGCCTGGCTAAGGTAACGGGCCTGCTGCTTATCCTGACCGACCACCAGCAGATGCGCTTCGGTAGCGGCCAGCGCGCTAATGGAAGCTTTCAATCCTTTGCGTTCAAAACCAGAACCGACATAAATGAAGACTTTAGCTTCAGCAGGCAGCTGCAACGCCGCGCGTGATGCCTGCCGTTCTGCCTGGGTAGCCGGCTGAAAGCGCTGCGCATCAATCGCGTTATAGATCACCGCAAACTTCTCTTCCGGCACCTGGAAACAGCGCATGATGTCGTTTTTCACCATCAGCGAGTTGCAGATGATTTTTTTCAGTGCAGGCGAGCGAAACATCTCTTCTTCTGCCGCCATCACGTAACGATGATAAGGGCTTAAACTGGTCAGCAGCTTTTGCGCAGGCGACACAATGCGCGCTCTTTGCTCCAGCCAGACGCGATGTACTCCGTCGCCAGCACGAAAAATATCGCAGCCCGCGATGCGTTCGTGGCTCTGCACGATATCAAATTCTTCCCGCTGCCAGCACTCACGCGCCGCCAAAGCAAAGCCACGCTCGCGCGAAATGCGCCCCCATTTTTTGGGGTTACAGATGTGCAGATGCCATTCCGGTTTCGGCTCGCCCTGCCAGCTGCGGGTGATGATGTTCAGATCCAGGCTGTCGTCGTCCAACGCTTCCAGCGCTCGCGAAATAAACCGTTCCGCACCGCCGTCCGGGCGGTATTTTTGCCGCACTATAGCCAGTCGTACTTTACTCATGCAGAGAGTTCCTTGCGGCTTTGACCACCTCATCAAGCGGGATCGCTGAAAGATAGCGAGTCTGGGTATTGGTATTAATGCTGTCCGGCGAAGGCAGAGGCGCGTAGTCGCCAGCCCAGATAACGCGGTTATTGTCACCCCACGGCCGCCACTGCTTTAGCTTGGTAGGACCAAACAGCGCGATGCAGGGCGTGTCCAGCGCGGCGGCCATATGCATCGGCGCAGAATCCACACCGATAAACAGGCGAGCATGATCGATCAGCGAAGCCAGCTGCGGCAGCGTCAGCTTTCCGGCCAGCGAAATCGCCAGACCCGGGCACAGCGAGAGAATATGTTCGATCATCGCCAACTCTTTTTTGTCCGGCGCGGCCGTCAGTACGATATCTGTTTGCTCAGAGGCCAGCGCGGCGATAAGGCCGGCCACTTTGTCATCTTCCCAGCATTTAAAAACCCAGCGTGAGGTGGGCTGGATAACGATATAAGGGCGCGTCACCTTGCTTTGCGTCAGCATTGCTTGCGTATGGGACCAGTCGCTTTCGCTATAGTGCATTGCCGCCGGGAAACCGGAAGACGGTATATTTAGCGGCTGCAGCGCGGCCAGGTTCTGTTCAACAGTATGTAACTGGCTATGGTTGCTGGTGGAGACAAGATGCGTATGCGCTTGTCGCCAGAAGGCACTGCGACGCTTATTGTAGGCGAAACCTATCCTGACCGGTGCACCGGAAAAGGCGGTAATCATCGCGCTGCGCCACTGATCGGCCAGGTTAATGACCAGATCGTACCCTGCCCGACGAATTGCCTTAAGCAGGGCCGCTTCATGGCGCAGGTGCGCCAGCGTTCCCTCGTTCTTCCATTTGCGATCGATAAAGCGCAGCTGATGGATATGCGGATGCGCCTGCAGCATCGGCAGCGTCTCTTTATAGAGCAGCACATCGATTTCGGCCTGTGGATAGCGCTGGCGCAATGCTTCAATAACCGGCGTGGTAAGCAGCATATCACCGTGATGGCGCAGCTTGATTAGCAAAATCTTTCGCGGCGCAAAGGAGGCGGGAATCGACGAAGAAGTGGCCATACTTATAAGATCTCAACATAAAGTGGACCGATTGCAGGGGAAAGCCCGTGCAGGAAAAAGGTCTGGCACATTACGACCGACGCCAGCGGTAAATCCGGCTCAGCCAGAGCAGCAGTTGATACCACTGTTTTAAACCACGCGCGTTACGCAGCATACGACCCGGCGTCTTGCTGGCGAGCAAATCCGTTATCATCACCTGTCGGGCGGCGGCATCAGGCTCGCGCCGTAAAGCATGGCAAACGGTCAGTGCCTCTTTGGTTACCTGACGATAAATCGCCGGGCCGATCTTAACCTTATCGCGATAGCGCAGGTTAATTTCATCCAGCATCCGGGCGATTTTCAGATAATGGCGCTGATACTCAGCGTTAGCCATACCGCTGCGCTTGCGGTTGCTAATCGACTGGTCGTGCACGTAGTACCGGTACAACACTTTGTCGGTGTAGCGTACGCGACGGGCATTCAGCATCAGTTCGGTGGTCCAGGGGATATCCTGGTGGTGCAGACCGGGTTCGAACTGCAAAGCCAGTTGGTCAATGAGCGAACGGCGATAGATTCCCAGCCAGACAACGTGCAGGTAGCGATTGGAGGCCAGCGCCTTGTTCAGCCACTCTGCGCCACTCAGTACCGGCGTAGCCTGGAGGCGATCGGCCGGGATCAGCGTTTTTGCCCGGCCCGATCCCCAGAAAACGCGCTCGGCGTTGCACTGCGCTATGTCCAAATCGTCCTGTTCCGCCATGGCGATTAGCGTGCTGTACATCTCAGGCGAGAGCGTATCATCGGCATCGGGGAAAGTGACATATTTGCCGCGCGCAATGGCCAGCCCGGCATTGCGGGCGCGGGAAACGCCGCCGTTTGCCTGATCGATAACGGTAATATGAGCGTATTCGCTGGCATAGTGGTGTGCCAGCTGCGCCGACGCATCCGTCGAGCCGTCGTTGACGATGATGATTTCCAGTGACGCCAGCGTCTGCGCCAGCATCGAGTCGATAAAAGCCTGAAAGCTGGTTCCGGCGTTATACATCGGGACGATCGCGCTCAGCAAAGGGGCTGAGGAAGTCTCTTGCGGTTTCATGCTCAGGGTAACGTCTTCTTTTCTTGTAATGGCCGCTTGCGCGCGCAGATAAAATCATAAATGTCATCGAGCTTACGACTATCTAGTTCGTAAAGTTGCTCGACAGGATGATTAAACTTATACAGGGCGTGAAAAACAAACGACGACGGCGCAATATGATTCGGCCCGATTAGCAGCACGTCGCCCAACGGACGTTGCTCTTCGACGCAGCAAGGCCCATAGATAAGGATCACCGGCACATTCTGCGAGTCAGCAATATAGATATTGCCGGAATCGGATGCGATATAAAAATCGAGCTGGCTGATGGCGTAAGGCAACCCTTCCAGCGACACTTTACCGATCATATTGACGATGTTATCGCTTTCCCCCATTACCTTATTGAGCTCGTGCAGGCGAGGAAGTTCATTGGGTGCGCCAAAAACATAAAACAGGCACGGCAGCGTACTCAGCCTGTCGAACAGCGACTTCCAGATAACGGGTGGAATGGTTTTTGCCTGATTGCCGGCCGAAATGCTGATACCGATTTTGATTTTATCGGTGCGGAACAGTTCTTGCGGCGTATTGTCAGGCTTCAGTAACGGCAGCGTGGCGTGCTTGGGGTAGCTCTCTTTAGTCAGCGAGCGATCGGCCAGCTTGAGGTAGTTTTCCAGCGTCAGGGAATACTTATCGTGTTCAACGGTACCGGTTGCGGTCAGATAAAAGATCCCCTGATACCATTTACGACGGTACATCGACAGAAACTGCTTGTTACTGGCGTTGCAGCACGCGGCGTAAAACAGATTGGTATTATTAGGATGCAGCAGGTAAACATTTTCATAGCGGTTCATTAGCCTGAAGGCCAGTTTCAGCTTGCTGTACGTACTGCTTTTATAGTCTTCAATGTAAAAAATGTCTGCCAGCGTATTGTCGCGCTCCGCCAGCGGCGCAACGCTACGACTTAGCAGCGCGTCGCTTTGTTCAAGGTGCGCCAATAAGGGCGTAATGTTGATAAAATCGCCAATTTTCGCCGTCTGGATCACCAGATTGCGGGCCTTTTTTTTGTGGCTGAGTTTCAGCAACAGTTTAAGAGGCAATAAAATTAAGAACAGCAGCACATAATTCACGCTCTGTTCCCCCTGCGCGAAAAATGCCGGTATTCAGCTGACACAGATGACGTTTCTGGTATGTTCACCGTGCTCTGATAGCCGTTCTCGGTTATGAGCGTATGCATACTAAAACCTTAAAAAAGATAAATGCGCGTCCGGCAGGGCCAGGGCTCGCGCCAGAATAATGTCCGCGCTTTTCAGACATTTTCAACCTGCGACTGTCAGGTCGAGCTAGGATGCTATTAGCGCAAGGTATTGTTTACAAATCGCTTCGATGCTGTAAGCCTCTAAATCAAGGTGTGCAACATCGGGCGGGTTTGACCAGACGGTGGCGATAGTATCCGCCAGCGAATCCACGTCCAGATTGGCCAGGCCGCGAGCCAGTTCGCCGGTCATAATCGATACGGGGCCACCGGGACAGCGCGTACTGACGATGGGCACCTGGCAAATCAACGCTTCTACCAACACGTTGCCGAAGCCTTCGCTGTCCGAACTGACCACCAGCAATTTGGCGTTGCTGATCCAGGGATAGGGATTGTCGGTAAAACCTTTAAAAATGACCCGATTCTGAATACCCAACGTTAGCGCAAGTTGCTTTACTCTTCCCACCGCTTCATCAGTGCCCTGTCCGATTAAGACTAACGGCGCGCTTATCCCTGTTTTAGCATAGGCACGCAGTAGACGATCGTGTCGCTTGGTCTGGTGGAAGCGACCAACGTGGACCAGATAAGGTTGGCCCCCCATTTCACAAGGCTGCATAGCCGCAGAGCGCACGGTATCAAAATCGAAGGGGTTAAAAATGATCCGCTCGTGCTTCGGTTGTATCGCAAAGGAACGTTTCAGGTCGCTGACCACGTACTGTGAAACGCCGATGATGTTCCGGTTTTGATAGACACGACGCATCTTCAGTTTCTTTTGCCACAGGGAAAAGCCCTGTCGATGAGCCAGGTAAGAGGCGGAAAAGACGCCATGCAGGCAAAACCAGGTTTTGTCCTTGTCGAGATGTCGACAGCGGCTGACGATACGATCGGTTTTATGCAGGTGCGACACCACCAGGTCAAAACGCCCGTTCTCTTGTTCGGCCTGAATAATCGCCTGATCCAGACAAGCCGCACGTCGGCTCAGCTCCGTGAGCTTCCGCCAGGGCATATGGCAGCTATCCTGAATGACCTGATAATCCAGACCGGCAGGAATGACGTAATCGCACACGGCGCGCAGCGAAAACAGCGAGACCCGATGACCACGCTCTATCAGCCCTTTGGAAAGCGTCAGCACGACTTTCTCCGCGCCACCGCCGGGCAGACCATCAATGATCATTAATACGCGCTTGGACAATTTTTACCCTTAGCTGAGGAAATCATGCAGTGCTGGCCGACTCGGGGCCACTTTCTGCAAGAAAATAGACCATTTTTATTTATTCGGGCAATTCCTTTACCGTAGCCTGTTAAAGCTGCCCTACCAGTCCTGCCAGGCTGAGCCAGTTTCATCTGTTTATCTTAGAAAAATAAACAAGATAGTGCCATAGCCAATCGCTTTTGGCTTGAGGCTGGTACAATTACTGTTGCGTCCCGTCATCCCGCTGTTAACATATTGGCAGAGTTAACACGAGGTTAACGCGGAGCGCCGCATCGACATGAAAAAACCTGCTTTCTTAATCACCATCGATACGGAAGGTGATAATCTCTGGCGTAATCGTTCTGGTCAGGTAACCACCGAAAATGCCGCCTGGCTTGCCCGCTTTCAACAGCTTTGTGAGAAATATACCTTTAAACCGACCTGGCTGACGAATTATGAAATGGCCATCGATCCGGTTTATATCGATTTCGCCCGCGATGTTATCGCTCGCGGCCAGGGAGAGGTGGGCATGCATCTGCACGCCTGGAACAGTCCGCCGGCTTATGAGCTGACTGACAACGACTGGCAGCATCAACCTTACCTGATTGAATACCCGCGTGAAGAAATACGCAAAAAAGTTGCCTTTATGACGGCACTGCTGGAAGAGACGTTTAACGTCAAAATGCTCAGTCATCGGGCGGGACGCTGGGCTTTTAACGAGTATTATGCTCAGCTGTTGGTCGAACACGGCTATCGGGTGGATTGCTCGGTTACGCCGGGCGTTAACTGGCGATTTTCGCCGGGCGCGCCGCAGGGTAACGGCGGCACAGACTATACGCGTTTTCCCCGCTCGGCTTACTATCCTGATGCGGCAGATATCTCTCGGCCCGGTAAATCACCGCTGCTGGAAGTGCCGATGACCATCCGTTACAA
Organism: Erwinia sp.; assembly: GCA_003512805.1. GTDB lineage: Bacteria > Pseudomonadota > Gammaproteobacteria > Enterobacterales > Enterobacteriaceae > Erwinia. The sequence continues at coordinate 9,608 of DOOK01000022.1, forward strand.
GCATTCCGGTCTGATGAATGCTGTTAAGCAGGGCTACGATCGCCTGCGCGGCAAGCGCCGTAGTCCTTCCGTTTATTGGCTGCGTCCTACGGGCGGCAATGCGCAGCAGATGATCGAGGTGGCGGAGAAAACGCTGGCGGAAGGGGCGGATTACGTAGAGTTTATGCTTCACTCCAGCGAGTTTATGCCTGATGGCAGCCCGACCTTTAAAACCGAAGCTGATATCGACCGGCTTTATGATGATTTGACGCAGCTGTTTGGCTGGCTACAAAGCCGTACGCAGGGCATGACGCTGGCGGAGTACGCTGCCGCAAAATCTGCCTTCTGAACAAAACGGGGCCATTAAAGTCCCCGCTTTCTTACCGCCAGCATTTTTCTTTTATAGCTCATCCTGATCTTGCTGTTCAGCAAAAAACGCGCGAGACCGACCCGGGCGATCCGCGCTTTCACTTTGTCACCCTGTGAGGTTTTTTGCAGCTCGCTATGATAGCGGTTAGCAATATCCAGCCAGTGACAAGTGATCAGATGCTCATAGTGCGCGGGTAAAACCTCATCCATATGCGCAGTCGCGGCGATCAAACAGGTGATTTTATCGGCATTAATGACCGAGGAGAGGCTTTGCTCATGTTTGCGATAGAGATAAAAGCCTGAGGAGGTAAACAACGTTTTCTTACTTTGCATCAGCAATGTCGGGAACAGCCAGGCATCTTCGTAGCAGATGAAGTCGGGGAAAGCGTGTTGCTGCATCAGCTCGCGTGAGAAAAACTGGCCGATAAAATGTGCCTGGTAGTCACGGTGGATCAGAAAGCGCTCCACGGCGTCATGCGTCGTCAGCAGCTCAGGCTCAACAGGTTGCCACTGCACCGCAGGCGAGGGGGGCCGCACTTCAATAATTTTGCTGAGCAGGATATCCGGTGATGTCTGGCTCAGCGTCTGCAGACGGTGTGCTAACGCATCAGGCAATAGCGTATCGTCGCCGTCCACCATTAAAATATAATCGCCGCGCGCCAGGCTTACGGCGTGATTACGTACTTTGCCTACGTTGCGATAGTCGGTGCGGCTGCTGCGAAGCTGCGGCAACTGCGCCGCATAATGCTCGATAATGGACTGCGTGGCGTCTGTGGAGGCATCGTTAACCACGACAATCTCTGCCCGGTCAGCCGCCTCGCCCAGTGAGGCAACGACGCTTTCCAGCGTCCCGGCCAGCGTCCCGGCGCAGTTGTGGGCAGCAATCAGGATGCTAAGCATCGGGCTGTTCATGACGGTTTTTCCGGCGCCAGGCTGGCCAGCAGCCTCAGCTGTGTTAACACTTCTTCAGGCGATATATCCGCCATCCGGTTGCCCTGTACGGGTTTAAGCACGAACTGATTTTTACCATAGCCGCCAATCAGACCCGGATCGGTGGGGCCGTACAGCGTAATGTTAGGGCGATCCAGCGCTGCCGTTAAATGGCTAAGCCCGGTATCTACCGACACCACGGCTGCAGCGCCAGCTAAGGTACGCGCGACCTGTTCCAGGGTGAGTTTGGGCAGGACGTCCACATAGTCGAAGCCAGCCGCCAGCCGCTGGGCGCGCTGGTGTTCATGCTCCGCGCCCCACGGCAGTTTGATCTGCAGGCCGCAGCCGTCCAGCTGCGTAATAAGTTCGCGCCACTGCGCTTCTGGCCAATGCTTTTCATCACGTGTGGTGGCGTGCAGGAACACCAGATAGCGGCCCGCATTCGGCGAAGGTTCACGCATAAAGTGTTGCGCGATAGCGTAATCACCAGGCGTTTCCGGCAGCGGATAGTTAAGGCTTTTGGCGAACAGCTCACGCGTGCGCTGCACGGCGTGCTGTCGCTTATCGATTTCGTGGCGTTGGTCATACCACCAGCTGGCAAAAGGCTCGCGCGCGCTGCGACTATCCTGGCCATGCTTAACGCCTTTGGCAATGCGGGTTACCAGAGCGGCACTTTTGATCAGGCCCTGCGCGTCGATTACCACGTCGTACTGGCGCGACTGCACATCACGCTTGAACAGAAAGCGCTCTTCCCGCACTTCGCTGCCAAACCAGTGTTTTCGCCAGCGGCGGATCGCCACGGGGATCACCCGGTCAACGGCCGGATGCCAGGAAGGAATTTGCGCGAAGCCTTCTTCCACGACCCAGTCAAAACGGATACCGGGAATGGCCTGCATGGCATCGGTCAGGGCAGGTAGCGTATGCAGCACATCGCCCATTGAGGACGTTTTCACAATCAGGACGTGCATACAGCCTCCAGAGGTCGACCCAGCAGCGTGGCCAGCTCTTCCGCTACGCGTTGTGGGTCGATATCAATCAGGCTCTGGTGATAGCCTTCTTCTGCCTCGCCTTTACGTACCTTGTGATAGCCGGTAATCAGCCGGATTACGCGCGCTTTTTGTGACAACGGTGGCGTAAAGTCCGGGCTGCTCGGGCCGTACAGCGCGACGAGCGGGCGATCCAGCGCGGCAGCGATATGCATCAGGCCGGAGTCATTGCTGATCACGGCCTGGCAGTGCGCCAGCAGAATGACCGCCTGCTCCAGTTGGGTTTCGCCAGCCAGGTTGTGACAGTGCTGACGAGACGTTTCCTGTAGGCTTTGCAGAATTTGCTCGCCGGTTTCTCTGTCTTTGGCTGAGCCAAACAGCGCAATCTGATAGCCACCGTCAATCAGCCGCTGCGCCAGGGCGGCATAGTGATAGTGCGGCCAGCGCTTGGCCGGGCCAAATTCAGCGCCGGGACAAAAGCCAATGAGGGGCCTTTCCGCATTCAGCTTAAAGTCGGTGGCCATTGCCAGCTTTTCCTGCTCGTTGACGAGCAGCTTCGGCCACAGCAGCGGCTGGGGCAGATCGCTGGCACGAGCGACTTGCGTTTTGTCGTAAGCCAGCGCGACGTAGCGTTCGACCATTAATGGAAACGCTGCTTTGTCCAGTACCCGAATATCATTCAACAGGCCGTAGCGCATTTCGCCGCGCCAGCCGGTGCGGGTAGTGATATCGGCAAAGAAAGGCACCAGCGCGGATTTAAACGAGTTGGGCAGAACGTAAGCGCGATCGTAGCCCTTATCGCGTAGGGCTCGACCCAGACGGCGGCGCTCACCCAGCGCCAGCGCGCCATGGCCCAGCGGCATAGCCAGCGCCTCGTTAACTTCGGGCATCCGCGACAGCAGGGGACGACACCATGCAGGCGCCATCACATCAATTGTGGCTTCAGGCCAGCGCTGTTTCAGGGTGCGGTAGAGGCTTTGCGACATCAACATATCGCCGACCCATGAAGGCCCGATCACCAAAATTTTCATTGCCGGATCCGTCCCGTTACGCGTCGCGATTCAGCCAGGCCATATAGTCGGCCACGCCTTCCGCCACGGTTTTGAATGGCTTATCGTAGCCTGCCGCGCGCAGTTTAGTCTGGTCTGCCAGCGTGTAGGCCTGATAGCGTCCTTTCAGTTTTTCCGGGAAAGGAATGTATTCTATTTCGCCTTTCTGGTGGAAGTTCAGCGCGGCGTCGGCCACTTCCTGGAAAGATTCGGCGCGGCCGGTTCCGCAGTTAAAAATACCGGAAACGTTGTTTTCCCAGAACCACAAATTGACGGCGGCGACGTCTTCCACATAGATAAAATCGCGCTTAAAGTTATCGCTGCCTTCGAACAGTTTTGGATTTTCGCCATTGTTCAGCTGCGTATTCAGATGAAAAGCTACGCTCGCCATACTGCCCTTATGGCCTTCACGCGGGCCATACACATTGAAATAGCGGAAGCCGCAAATCTGCGACTGCGCTTCCGGCAGGATCTCGCGCACGTAGTGGTCGAACAGCATTTTAGAGTAGCCGTAGACGTTTAGTGGCTGCTCATACTGACGCTCTTCAATAAAATTGTCGTTACGGCCACCGTAGGTCGCAGCAGAAGAGGCGTACAGGAAGGGGATCTGACGCTCAAGACAGTAGTGCAGTAGCTCTTTGGAGTACTGATAGTTATTGTCCATCATGTACTTGCCGTCCCACTCGGTAGTGGAAGAGCAGGCACCTTCATGGAAAACCGCCTCGACGTCGCCAAAATCTTCATCCGCCAGAATAGCGATCAGGAAATCTTCTTTATCCATGTAATCGGCAATATTCAAATCCGCCAGGTTAGCGAATTTCGTGCCGTCTTTCAGGTTATCGACCACCAGAATATCGGTGTGGCCTTTGTCATTCAGCGCTTTGATAATGTTGCTACCGATAAATCCCGCGCCGCCAGTAACGATAATCATGAGTTTTAACCTTTAAATAATGTGGGTGAAACGCTAAGTTCACGCGCTAATGCCCAATATCATAACATCTCATCCTGCCTCACACAGCCGGAGGACTCCGTAAGAGACGGTAAATTCCGGCCGGGGAGGGCAACTTACTTCAGCTTTTCCGCATCGGTGAGATAGCGCACTTTACGGGTATAGTCCTGACCCTTGAAGGTCAGCGGGGTATCGGGCGACTGCAAATATTTTTGCCATTCGGCCAGCGGGAAGCCGCCGTGCGCCCCCACCACCTCTTTGGGAATCGTCGCGGCGCCGCCGCCGATCTTTTTGGAAACCGGCCAGTTTACCCAATCGCCTAAATTGACGGTTTTAAAATCCAGTAAATCCAGAAGGGCAGCCAGGGGAAGCTGATCGGTCGGGGGTTGCGAGTCGTCCAGCATTTCCCAGGTATCTTTGAACATGGCCAGCCATAAAGGGCACAACCGCTTCCAGGTCGCCCGGGTTGCCACAAGAAAGGCGCTGTTAGCGTGATCCTGTAAAAAAGGTCGGATAGTGTGACGGTAATAGGCTGGCCGCTTTTCTTCCGGCGCGCCCATCAGTTTGGCCGCCATCTTTCCCTGACGGAAACTGGAATAGAGATGGTTATCAAGGACGTTAATTTCTGGCATTTGTAATAAATTGAGATCGGAATCGATCATCAAAATGCCTTCTGTTTCCGCATATAAGGGCGCTTGTATTTTGATTAAGCGACTGCGGTAAATTTGCTTATAGCGATAATTCTCTTCCCGCATGGGCACATCCAACGTCACGACGCGGGTTTTCTCCGGTAGCTGACCAAACGCCTCTGGAGGCTGGTCACTGACGATGACGATTTCCTGTGCCGCAGGGGCGAAGCGTGAAGCGAACAGCGCACTCAGCGTGGCTTCTTCAACAAAATCTGCGCCCGTACAGGGGATAACAATGGAGGTGACCGGGACAGCTCCCTGAACTTCTGGCTGTTGGTAAGGAATATTGTGTCGTGCACGAATATGCCGAAATCGGGGATTCAAGAATTCAAACATGCGATGAGTTTCCATAAGCCGCAGTTTTTAAAATAGTTTCCACGCCACTGACATAGTGCTCAATGGCATAGTGTTCTTTGACGTGGCGATTTGCCTGCCTCAGTAGCTGGTGACGCTTTTCTGCGTCCAGCCACAGCGTTTCCATTTGGTTAAACAGGCCTTGCGTATCACCGTAATCAAACAGCAGACCGGTTTCGTTATGCTGGATTAGTTCTGCCGTGCCGGTGACTTTTGAACCGATGACGGCGGTGTTGAGTAGCATCGCTTCCAACACCACGCGCGGCAAGCCTTCGCTTTTTGACGCGAGGATAAAAACGTCGAAAGCGGCGAGATAATCGAGTGGATTGCTACGAAAACCGGCGAAAATCACGCGATCCTGTATACCTGCCTGTATCGCCTGTTGTTTTAGCGCTCCCAGCTCCGGCCCTTCGCCCAGAATCACCATGCGCCAGTCTGCTTCTGGAAAAGCGGCAGCAAATTTTGCCATGGCCTGTAACGTATGGTGGTTGGATTTCCTGGCGATTAGCGAGCCGATACTGCCAAAAACAAAGGTGTTG
>DOOK01000364.1:0-4454 GCA_003512805.1 Erwinia sp.
GGTTACGGCCTTGAGCAAATCGTCGGGCGTCATCACCGTATGTTTTGCTCGCCGGAAGTGTATAACAGCCGTGAGTACAGTGAGTTCTGGCAAAAGTTGCAAAGGGGCGACTTTGTCTCCGGGGAGTTTCCTCGCGTCAACAGCAAAGGTGAAACGATTTGGTTGCGTGCGACCTATAACCCCATCTTCGACAGCAATAACAAACTTTATGAAGTGGTAAAATTTGCTACCGACGTGACGGCACAGGTAGAGAAGAACCAGCAGGAGCGCGAAGCGGTCGATCATGCTTATAAAGCGGCACAGGAAACCAGACAGAACACCCGGCTCGGCGTCAGCGTGATTGAAAACAGCGTGGCGCGCATGAACGAAGTCGCCAGCGAAATGCATAAAGTTTCCGGGGACATTAACGGGCTCAGCTCCCAGTCAGGGAAAATTGGCGAAATCGTGGAAACGATCCGCTCTATTGCTAACCAGACCAACCTGCTGGCGCTAAATGCTGCCGTTGAGGCGGCAAGAGCGGGCACCCATGGCAGGAGTTTTGCGGTAGTGGCTAACGAGGTGCGTAGCCTGGCGGCCAATATCAATACGGCCAGTCAGGAGATCGCGGGCATGATTGACCGCAATCAGCAGCTGGCCCAGCTGGCGCAAAAAAATATCACCGCTAATCTGGCGCGGGCCGACAGTGGGGTGGCGCTGGTGAAAGAAGCAGGCGACGTCATTGTGAATATTCAGAATAATTCAGAGCAGGTGGTGGAAGCCATCGGTAACGTGACGCAGCATTTAGCCCGATAGCGACATGACCGACCATCCCGTTGCGGCAATAACACGCATAGTACGGCACGGATGGTCGAATTTTTACATCCTGATACACTCCCTGTGGCTAATGACTCGTTTCGCTCCCTGACCATCCGGCTGGTTTTGCTAAACTCAGTCCGTTAACGAACCAGAGGAAGAGAGTATGAAAATCAAAAGCTATGCAGCAATGGAAGCCGGTAAGGCACTGGAGCTGTATGAGTATGATGCGCCGGAGTTGAGCGCCGAGGAAGTGGAAGTCGAAGTGGAATATTGCGGCGTCTGCCATTCCGATCTCTCAATGATCGATAACGAATGGGGCATTTCGCGCTACCCGACTATTGCCGGCCATGAAGTGATTGGGCGCGTTTCTGCCATGGGCGAAGCGGCAAAATCCAAAGGTCTTTCCGTAGGCCAGCGCGTAGGCATCGGCTGGACGGCAAAGAGCTGCCAGCACTGTGACGCCTGTATTAACGGCGAGCAGGTGAACTGCGAACAGGGTTCCGTTCCTACTATTTTGAACAACGGCGGTTTTGCCGAGAAGCTGCGCGCCGACTGGCAATGGGTTATTCCTCTGCCGGAAAACCTGGATGCGTCAACCGCAGGCCCGCTGCTTTGTGGCGGCATTACCGTCTTTAAACCGCTGCTGATGAGCAATATTACGGCCACCAGCCGCGTAGGCGTGATCGGTATCGGCGGCCTGGGGCATATCGCGATTAAGATCCTGCGTGCCATGGGTGCGGAAGTGGTGGCATTCAGCTCCACGCCGGATAAAAAACAGTCCATCCTGGAAATGGGTGCGGACGAAGTCATCAACAGTCGCGATCCGGAAGCGCTGAAAAGCCAGGCTGGTCGTTTTGATCTGATTGTCAGCACCGTGGCGGTCGATCTGGACTGGAAACCTTATTTCGACGCGCTGGCGCCTCAGGGCAAGTTCCATACCGTAGGGGCAGTGCTCAAACCGTTTGAAGTGTCGGCTTTCCAGCTGATCATGGGCGATAAAGCGCTGACCGGCTCTTCAACCGGCTCGCCGGGCCAGCTGCGTTCGCTGCTGAAACTGGCTTCCCGCCGCGATATCGCGCCGCGTGTGGAGTATTTCCCTATGTCTAAAATCAACGAGGCATTGGATCACGTTCGCGCAGGTAAGGCGAACTATCGCGTGGTGCTGAAAGCGGATTTCTAGTGCAGGTTGCTGACGACTGATTTTTTAAACGGCGACTTTTATGGTCGCCGTTTTTTGTCAATTCCAGCCGGGGAGGCCGTGACGTGTTATCAGCCTTGTCCCGCGTCAGCCTCGGTAAAAGCAGGTTTCTTCAGGCCCGTCGTATAGGCTACTTTTTTCACTTTTTCTGGCGTAGTGGTCACTTTCACTGCCGGAATGGTGACCCGACCAAAGCCGAGCAGGGTAGGCACGTAGCCGCCGACCTGGTGCTCGCCTGCGGGCAGGTGAAGCTGCAGGCTTTGCCCACGGATCAGCGCGCCGGCATCTTTACCGTCCACGGTTACATAAATGGCGGAGCCATCATCGGTGCGGCTGGTTACGTGGGAAACGTCAACCTGGGTCGGCCCCGTCGAGAAATCGTCGGCCGAGATCTGTGCCGGGCCTTTAAAGAAATCCTTAGCCGACGCGGTGACGGATGCTGTGGCCGGTTCATCTTTCTTATGACTGGAGCAGCCGGTCAGGGTTATTGCGGCCATCGCTATGGCCAGGGTGAAACGACAGATCATTATACCTCACTATCCTCTACGGCTTTTAAGGCGCTATTTTAGCGTTTGGGCGCATCCGAAAACAGTCAGGTCTCTTCTTAAAATGTGTCTTATCGCATTTTTTAGCCGTTGCAGACAGTATGCTGACAAGGGTTTACCCGCTGCCTGCCAGCTTTAGTTACATCATACTAATTTTAACTCATAATAATCCACGCATTAGCCAAGAGATAATACTTAGCCGGGCAGGTAAAAAACCCTGGGAAGACCAAGGGTAAACTTTACCGCCTATTTGCATTTTCCAGGGAAGTAAAACGCAGGGAGGGCACATTTGTAGCGTTGCTGCCTGGTTTCTCGCTGCACTATGCCGGAAAATTATCTGTCCCTGATATCATCCAGAAGCCAGCCCACAAGCTGGCCCTCAACTTAGCCAATCACTTTATTTCTTCCTGCCAGTGGCGCGATCGCCACTTGTAACAGGCTTAACGCAATTAAAAACAGCAATGGGGCTGTCCAGTTATCAAAACGTTGATGTAACAGCCCAAAAAATAACGGGCCGAGCGCGGCCAGACCGTAACCCACGCATTGCGCCATGCCCGATAGCCGCGAGGCCTGATAATGATTGCCTGCTCGCAGCCCAAATAAAGAAAGGCTTATCACTAAAGAGGCGCCCGCACCCAGCCCGGCAAGAGTCAGCCAGAGTATGGCCAGAGGCGGCCACAAATAAAGGCCACATAACCCGATAAAAATCGCCAGCGAAGCGAGCAGGGCGATGGCGCGCTGATCGCGCAGCCGCACCATTGCCCGCATACAGGCAAGGTTGGCGGAAATCGCCACAATCTGATAGAGAAACAGCAGCCAGCCCGCGGCAAGCTGGCTAAAACCCTGCGCTTCTGCCCAGGGGGTAAACCAGGCGATCAGGGTGTAAAAGGCCAGCGACTGTAACCCCATAAACAGCGATACCTGCCAGCCTAATGCAGCACGCCACGGCGATCGCAGCGCAGAATCCTTACGCGTCGCACCAGACTTTAATGGATGAGCGTTTTTTAGCAGAGGTAGCCAGGCCGCCAGCGCGATCGCAGCCGGGATCAGCCAGACTCCCAGCGAAAAAAACCAGCCAGCATTCCTCAATCCTGCCAGAGGCACAGCAATGCCGGAAGCCACACTGGCCGTGATTGACATAACGCAGGCATAAAGCGCGATATAGCGAGCCGCATGTTGGCTGAAATCACGTTTAATCAGCGGCGGTAGCAGCACGTTAGCGGCCGCAATCCCTCCGCTCAGGAGAGCCGTTCCCAGCCACAGCGCAAGGCTACTGCCGGAAATACGTATAGCGGAACCGACCAGAATCAGCCAGATCGCCACCCAAAGCGTTTTCTCCAGCCCAAAGCGATTCCCTGACCATGCAGCAGGGGGCGCAAGTAACGCGAACATCATCAGCGGAATAAAATTAAGCAGGCCGGCATCCGTCGCCGTCAGGCCAAAGGTAAGGCGGATATCTTCCAGTACCGGGCCGGTCGCCGTCAAAGGCGCGCGCAGGCAGGCGGCAGTAAGCAATAAAACGGTCAGGAAGAAGTGTGGACGGGCAAAAAATGAAGACATTATCGGCATCGCAAAAAGAGCAGGCCTGGCCTGCTGATTAGGCGTTGATTGACGTTAACGCTTACGCAACAAAAGGGCTTGTTGTCTGGACAGGATGTTAACGGCTAAGGCGCACCGCTGTAAACCACCCTGAAGCCCGGTCGAGTAAGAAGGTTAATCATTACACATGATTTACAAAATCCTGAAAAGGTCATTAATAGTCTTTTACATGAGAAATAAAAAAAATTATAGTTCTCATTCGCATTTGTAGATGGCCGTATCTTTCGGGAAAAGCCGGGGCAGAGAGGCCAGCAGAAGCGTTCCACACAACAAAAAAAGCACCGTGGCTGAACGGCACAGACCGTTTATCAATAATG
>DOOK01000364.1:4562-6372 GCA_003512805.1 Erwinia sp.
CATGACAGGATCGAGGTAGTCATGTTTTTTGCTCAACACATTAACAGGGAAATACGGCCGCAGGGCGGTGTAGTCACTTCTTATTCCATCGTCGCCGCGCTGGTCGCGGTAGCGTTACAGATTCCTCAGGCCACGGCAGCGGAAACGGCGGAGCAAACTTTGACGGTGAATGCCGCTTCCGATGATGCCACCGATACTTCAACGTCCGATTACAGTGTACCCATCACTTCTGTCGGCACGAAAATGCCGCTGATTGCGCGCGACATTCCGCAATCGGTAAGTATTATCAGCAAGCAACGCATCCAGGATCAGCAGCTGCAATCGTTGGGCGAAGTGTTAAACAATACTAGGGGGTTGATGCTTTCAGTGGCGGATATGGATCGCCGCACCTATTACTCACGCGGTTTCCTGATCGACAACTATATGATTGACGGGATCCCAACCGTATTTGAAGAGCGCTGGAATCTGGGCGACGCCCAGTCAGATACGGCCCTGTACGACCGTATTGAAGTGGTACGCGGTGCAACGGGCCTGATGACTGGCGCGGGCAATCCTTCCGCTGCGGTCAATATGGTACGCAAACATGCAGACAGCAAAACCGCCACGGGTGAGCTTTCCGCTACTTACGGCAGCTGGAACAAACAGCGTTATGTAGCCGATTTGTCATCACCGTTGAGCGAATCCGGCAACGTACGCGGCCGTGTCGTTGCCGGTTATCAGGACAACAACAGCTTTGTTGAACGGTACAGTGCAGAAAAGAAATTTATCTACGGCGTGGTGGATGCCGATCTGACCGAGCACACCACGCTTTCCGTCGGCTATGAATATCAGCAAACCAACGCGGACAGCCCGACCTGGAGCGGCGTTCCCCGCTGGCACAGCGATGGATCCGCCACTGACTATCGTCGCGGTTATAATACGTCGCCAGACTGGGCCTATAACGATAAAGAAAGCAAAAAGGTTTTTGTTAACTTAAAGCAGCGCTTTGATAATGGCTGGCTGGTTACGCTGAACGGGACCCATAACGAAAGCTTCCTGGACAGTCGTCAGCTCTATATCGACGGTTTTTTTGATAAGAATACCGGCGCGGGCGTCTCTTCTTACGCGGATTATCCGGTGGTAGGCGGTACCGGTTATAATACCGGCAAGCGTAAAGTCGATTCGGTTGACACCTTCGCCAGCGGCCCTTACGAGCTGTTTGGCCGCCAGCACGAACTGATGGCGGGCGTCAGCTACAGTAGGCAAAAGAACACCTATTACAGCGCTTTTGACAATATTTCTTCCGACATGCTGGGCGACTTCAATCGCTATAACGGTCAGTACGCAGAAACCGAATGGGGCGAGCGCACGCTGGCTCAGGAAGATGTCACTCGTCAGAAATCTGCCTACATGGCTACCCGCATTACCCTGGCCGATCCACTGCATCTGATTCTTGGCGCGCGCTATACGCGCTGGAGCACTAACACGTTGACGCAGGATATGGCGAAAAACAACATCACGCCGTACGGCGGTCTGGTGTATGACATCAACGAAAACTGGTCGGCCTACGGCAGCTACACCTCAGTGTTCAAGCCACAGACCTATCGTGATATCAACGGCAGCTACCTGTCACCGGTTGTGGGTAAAAACTATGAGGCAGGCCTGAAGTCCGACTGGCTGAACAGCCGCCTGACCACATCGCTGTCGGTGTTTCGCATTGAACAGGATAACGTGGCCCAGAGCACCGGGCAGATTATTGCCGGGTCGACCGAGACGGCCTACGTAGGAAAATCAGGCACGGTAAGCCGTGGTGTGGAATTTGAAGTGAACG